>JALOLW010000174.1 GCA_025455795.1 Spirosomataceae bacterium | reverse complement strand
GGAAATATCAATACAATGTTGGGCCTCTTTTGGGCGTAACCAACCAGATAACCCACAAAAAATAGAAGGCTCAAGAAATACAGTTTCTTTTTCATAAATGGAGTAATGGGTTTGGTTTGCTCATCCGTATTGCGTACAGCTTATTAAGGTAAAAAACATTTTGGTCATTTAGATACCCGCACTACGCATTACCAACCGTTGCGGGGGTTTCTTAGCTACGCCAGAATCGGCCTAATCACTTTGCCCGCTACGTCGGTAAGGCGGAAATTGCGGCCTTGAAACGGATACGTAAATTTTTCGTGGTCGAAGCCCATCAAGTGCAGAATTGTGGCTTGAAGGTCGTGGACGTGAGTGCGGTCCTTGACACCGTAGTAACCCAACGGGTCGGTTTCGCCCAGCGAAAAGCCTTTTTTGAGGCCACCACCCGCCATCCAAACGGTAAAGGCATCCAAGTGGTGGTCGCGGCCAGAATAGGGCAGTACCTGTCCGTCGCGGTTTTCTTGCATGGGGGTTCTTCCAAATTCTCCGCCCCACACTACGAGGGTTTCGTCGAGGAGGCCGCGCATTTTGAGGTCTTTGAGGAGCGCACTCACGGCGCGGTCAGATTGCTGACACTTCTGCATCAAGCCTATTTCTACCGAACCAGCTTCGCTCGTGCCGTGGGTGTCCCAGCCCCAATCAAATAGTTGCACAAAACGCACCCCATTTTCTACCAACTTCCTCGCCAACAGGCAGTTCATCGCAAACGAGCCTTCGCCGGGTTTGACACCATACATGTCCATCACGTGCGCGGGTTCTTTGCTGGTATCCATAACTTCTGGCACCGACATTTGCATCCTAAACGCCATTTCGTACTGACTGATGCGCGTCAAAATTTCGGGGTCTTTTACTTCGTCGTAGGTTTGTTGGTTGATTTGATTGATGGCCTCGATGGTATTTTTGCGAATATCACGGTTCATGCCTTGCGGGTCAGACACGTACAGTACGGGGTCGCCACCCGTGCGGCACTGTACGCCCTGATAGACGGTGGGCAAAAACCCGCTGCCCCAAACCGACTTGCCCGCGTCGGGTTGCTTCCCGCCCGAAGCCAACACGATAAATCCGGGCAAGTTTTTGTTTTCCGAACCTAATCCATACACAGACCACGCGCCCATGCTTGGTCGTCCGAGACGCGCGCTGCCCGTGTGCATGAGAAGCTGGGCGGGGGCGTGGTTGAACTGGTCGGTGTACATTGCTTTCAGAAACGTCACATCGTCGGCAACGGTCTGTAAGTAAGGTAAATAATTGGAAATCCACGCGCCCGACTGCCCGTGTTGCGCAAACTGTCCTTTGGGGCCGAGCATTTTGGGTACGCCTTTGATGAAGGCAAATTTTTTACCCTCCAAAAACTCCGCAGGGCAGTCTTTACCGCTGTATTTTTCGAGTTCGGGTTTATAGTCAAACAACTCCAACTGCGAGGGCGCGCCCGCCAAGTGGATGTAAATCACCTGCTTGATTTTGGGCGAAAACTGCGGCATCCGCACGGCCATTGGGTCGGTGGGCTGAAGGGGCGGGGCTGCTACATTTTCATTGGCAAGATACCCACAACTACCCAACAACGACCCCAAACCCAAAGCACCCACGCCTGTACCGAGGGTTTGGAGAAAATACCGCCGTGTTTGGCGTTGAAGGTCAGCTTGTTGTAATTCTTTCAGTAACTTTTCCATCGCGTCAAGGTTTGATGCTTACTTTGAGGGCTTCGCCGCTTTCCATGAGCGTAAAGGCTTCGGTGATACGTTCCAATGGCAAGAGATGCGTCACAATTTTGTCAGACGGAAAATCTTTCTTTTGCACCAAAGCCGTAGCCGCTTGAAAATCGCTCATTTTCTCTGAATACGAGCCACTTATCTTTAACTCTTTGTAGTGCAAATGGTTTGTATTGAGGGTTGCAAAAGGATTGGTTTTTGGCAAACCACCAAAATATTCGACGCGCCCCATTTTACCAGCGATTTCGAGCGCGTCGGCTTGGGCTTGGGCCACACTCACGGCCACAATCACTACGTCATAGCCCAGTCCATCGGTGAGTTCTAAGGCTTTTTCCAGGTGGCTTCCTTCTTTTTCAACCCGCACGGCGTTGTCAATGTCAAACGCGCTCAATTTGTCCAAACGCGCCTGCATCACATCGTACATATCCACCTGCTGTGCGCCTTGGTAGCGCGAGACGAGCGCGTGCAACACGCCAATCGGTCCCGCGCCAATCACCGCCACGCGGTCTTTGAGGCCGATTTCGAGTCGTCCGCGCCCGTGGGCGTTGATGACACAGCCCAGCGGCTCGGCCAAACTCAAATGC
Organism: Spirosomataceae bacterium; assembly: GCA_025455795.1. Classification (GTDB taxonomy): domain Bacteria; phylum Bacteroidota; class Bacteroidia; order Cytophagales; family Spirosomataceae; genus Runella. Next base: position 5,608 of record JALOLW010000174.1, on the reverse strand, counting down.
TCCGAGGGGAGTTCTTCGCTTACTTTAAATAATTGCTGTCGGCGGACGGCTTTTTCGGGAACGCGCATCAGCGGCGCAAACGCCCCGTCTAAGTGGTACGACATGGTAGTGCGGCTCGTGCAGAGATTTTCGCGGCCAGCCTTGCAGTAGCGACACTCACCGCACGACAGCACAATGTACATCAGCACTCTATCGCCTATTTTTACGTTGGCATCGGGGTTTTTAGATTCGACGACCCGCCCACAAAATTCATGCCCCAAAATACGCGGTGGGGTTATTTTTTTATCGCCGTGCCGATACGTGCGGAGGTCGGTGCCGCACACGTTGCAGGCTTCGATTTCGAGCAGTACATCACCTGCTTCTAAGGTTGGGTCAGCTACTTGTTGGACAATGATTTGCTCTTTTCCGTGATAAACTGCTGCTTGCATGGATGAGATGGATGAAAAATAGTTGATAGGTAACGGTGGTAGCCGAATAATACAAAAAGCAGGAAACGCCCGTTGTCGTACTCCTGCTTTGTGAAATTTTTGTTATTTTTAATAACCCAAACTTATTGATAAAATCAAATGCTAAAGCCTATTGTTGTTATCAATCAGGCAAGTTAAATGCCTCTTTTACTTCTTCATAATTGCTGTAATCAATATTTCCTTTGCGACCTGCGGGCATCACGCCGGGGGTCAAAATATAGCGCACTTGTGCGCCAACGGGAGCTACGTAACCATTGGTTTCTGGGTCAATCGTGACAGTAATCTGATTAGGACGTGCTTCATACGACCAGTTGTCGTAGATGAGGCTGGTAGGAGTGCGATTCCAGGGTCTTTTGAACGGCATCTGATTGACACCTGAGTTGGCATCAAAACGTGCATACATCAAAATAGTGCCTTGATTGAGCATATTTTGGTCTAATTGGGTAATCCCACTGACAGTGTAGCGGTAGTAGATGTAGTTGGCCGAGTTGGTCAAAGCGGCCCAAGCAGGTACGGTTATCCAGTTGGAATAAATCACATTCGCACTTTCAGTAGCATTTTGTGAACGGGCATTGGGTGTGGTGTTTTGTGGTTCCACTTCGCTTTGTGAGCCTTTACAATTGGCCAACAACATCGCTCCTACAACCAGTAGGGAAAGCGACGAAGAAATGATTTTTCTCATAATACTTAGTGATTGGTTTTAGCGTATTTAGAAACAAATAAAATGAATATAGTTTACGTTTACAAATTTAGTGGACTTTTGTTTTTTTCAGAATTGCTCGTATCTTTGGACTCCCCTAATTGAGTTCAAACTAGCCCCATAATTTTTTTTTCGTTAAAAATAAGGCATTTTGCCTTGACGTCTATTTTTTGGCCTAATGTTTGCAGTATAGTAATAAGTATGTAATTTTGAGTCCCTGAAAATCAGGTTTATAGCAAAAAACGTGCCAGTTTGTTTTGACATTCAGACGCTCATATTGCCCCTCTACTCAACGCACAAAAGCCCTTTTTCTAATGGTTCTTTTGGGCGCTTTGCCGTTTGTGGGAATGGCTCAAAAGCTCTTTGGAGGGCATTTTGAAAGACAGGTAGCGCAATCATTGGCAGGGCAAGATTATGCGTATCGTTTTGTGTGTACATTTTATGCCGACGCAGCGGGCGCAACAGCCATGCCGGCCCAACTTCGTTTCAGAATCGTTCGCAAAAGCGACAATCAGGTAGTAAGAGAGCTAATGGCACAGCGCACTGGCGACGCACCCACCACTACCATCGAAAATAACTGTCTTTCCATCAACGCCACCCGTAGTTTTTCTTATCAATCGGTGTCGTACGTTCACGAAGCCATAATTACGCCAAGTGAGTTTGGCGACCCGCAAGGCTACTACGTCATCAACGACGCGCCGCCCGTACCCCGCCGCGACGCGCTCAATGTTCAATCTCCCAACCTGGTACTTTATCACTGGTTTTCGCCCGAATACTTGTTTGTACGCTTAGACAATGCCGACCAAGGTCGTGCTGCTACGGGGCTTTTGGGGACGTACTCCTATATCTGCCGCGATGAGGGTAAAAGCCTAGTGCTTCGCCTCAATTCTTATCCCGATGTCAAAGTGTATGACCCCGAAGCACTGGATTTGACGGGGAGGATTTCAACGCCCTTGACCGACAGCGGACTACCGTTTCAGACTGTACAGTGGAAGTCAGGATTTAACGCGAACACTACTTTTGGCACCAGCGGGGAGTTTTTTGTCTATAACTCGAAGCCTAAGTTTGACAACAATTCCAACGTAACCAATTTTGAGGCGTGGGCAGTCCCGAAACAAAACGGTATTTATTCGATGGCGTTTGTAACGGAGCAAAGACGCAACGGCGTCAAACTCGCCGAAAACTCGATGGAAATGTACGCCGAGGTGGGCGACTGTAAACTTCCCCCCAACGTCAGAGTAACACTCACCGAAACAGCCACGGGCCGCCAAGCCAATCCAACCTTTTGTCAAGACCGCCCCGTTCAGTTTAATATAATCACCGAAGAAAAAGGCTTGACCTACCAGTGGTACCGCGAGGGGCAGCCCATCGAAGGTGCTACCAGCCAAACCCTCAAAGTGACGGAGTCGGGAACGTACCACGTGCGCTACAAAACTGGGGATGCCTGTACCGAAAGCAATGCGGGAAAAATGACACTCGTAGCTATCAATTGTAAAACCAATGGCCCTCCCGCGATTTTGGGCAACAATGCCTACGATATGCTCAACATGACAGGCCCTACTTCAACGGGCTTTATCAATACGCACTCCTTTCGTAGTTCTTTTTACTTGCCGCTGTCAGACTTGCCCAAGATGCCCAAAAGCCTCCGAGCGACGATTTATCGAAAGAGCGACAATGCCCGCATGGACGAAGTCACCCTGCAACACAATCCACGCTCCGACCAATTGCATCTTTTGGAACGCACCTGCGATACGGGCGTGGACAGTATCCAGCAGATTTCCTACGATGCCAGTTTTGAATTTAAGGAGGGTCGCTACGATGACCCTTTTGGCTATTATTTGGCTACTGAACCGATTTGTTGTCGCGCCGATGCCGATAATTTGGTAAGCTCGGGCAGTTCGGTGGTGACTTATCTCGAACTGGGGCCCATCAATAAAGTCAAGGCGCACAACACCATCAACCGTGGACACACGGTAGATTTGATGGTGCCGTTTACGATGAAAGCCTGTGTGGGACAACCTGCGCGGGTGTTTTTGTACACGGGCAACCGCGAAAATGTCACCGCTCAGTTTGGCGGTTTTGCCGAGTTGGTGAGTGGCGACGAAGGCGGCGGTGGCGGCGCATTCAGGCAAATGGCCTGGGCTCCTGGCTTTACCGCCGAGAATTTTACGGGCAATTCCAAGAAATTTTTGGTAGAACCGCGCCGCAATGGTATCATGGAGATGTTTGGCACACCCGAAAAACCGGGCGTGTTTGTGTATAGACTCCGCCTCAATGGTACCATCCAAGGCAATGTTTACAGCAGTGTCTATCAAGAATTTAGGCTCGAAGTAAACGACTGTACCCCACCGCCCAAGCCTCACATCGTAGTTTCTAAGGTAGGGCAGCCCAACGTACCAGCCTCAACGGAGCTGTGTCAAGATAGTTTGGTACAACTCAACCTGAAAAATTTTAGATCATGGGCAAAACTACAATGGCTTCAAAATCAGCGATTTGTTAGTAATGCCACTGATTCTATTTTGATTGTTCCGCGCAATCAAAGCGGGCTTTATACTTGTAGGATTCAGATGCCTCGTCAGTGTCCAGAGTTCATTACGCCCGAACCCGTCAGAATCAACTTCCTGCCAAAACCTCCGATAAGTATCGTTGCACCGCACAATAGTATTTGTGACGGCAATATGCTTACGCTGACGGGACGCTCCACCGCAACAATCACCAACTATCAGTGGTTTGCCGACGGTCAGCCGCAGGCCAATACCAACGCTTCTACCTTGCTCGTACCCAAAGCGGGCGATTATACCGTCAGAATCATAGACGCCAAAGGCTGCGGCAATGTTTCGCTGCCTTTCAAAGTCAAAGTGGGAGAGTTGCCCAAGATAGCTATCAACGCCCCCAAAGATTACGTTTGTCAAGGACAAAGCCTCAATCTCAACATTTCATCTACGGCTGGACAAAAGTACCAATGGTACCGCAACGACCAACTTGTCAATAACACAACGACCCAACTTACCGTCAATGATGGTGCCACCTATACCGTCAAAGCTACCGACGCGCTCGGTTGTACGGGTACGTCGGCGCCGTTGGTGATTCGTCAGTTGGCCAATCCAACGGTAACGATTACCAGCCCTACTGACCAGTTCTGTCAAGGACAAACGCTTACACTCACCGCTCAAACGAATGCTACTACGCCCAAATACGAGTGGCTTCTGGGTAACCAACCGCAAGCAAATGCGACGGCGGTGACCTTGGTGGCTCAAAATGCGGGAGAGTACGCCGTGAAGGTTACTGATGACAAAGGCTGCTTCAACACTTCTCCCGCGCGGCGACTGACGGTCAATCCGCTTCCGCCAGCCACGATTACGACCCCCAAAAATATTGTTTGTGAAGGTAAAACGCTCGTTTTGACTGCCAACACTGGGGCTGGTTTCCGCTACGAATGGCGGCGTGACAACCTGAGAGTGGGTGAAGCCACGCAAATCCACAACGCGGGCGAAACGGGTAGCTATTCGGTGGTGGTGACCTCTGCCCAAAACTGCTCCAAAACGTCTGAACCCGTTCGGATTCAGCAAGTCAAAAACCCAACGGTATCGGTCAAAGCCCCCGCCAATCGTATCTGTGAAGGCTCTACGCTCTCCCTCACTGCCACGAGCGAAACCGCCAAACTGTACCAATGGCTCAAAGATGGGCAAGCGACCACGTTGGAAGGCACTACGTTGGCAGTGGGACAGACAGGAAGCTACACCGTCAAAGTCACCGATGCCAACGAATGTGAAGCCATTTCTACGCCTTATCGGGTGGAGGTTTTGACCCAAATCAAACTCGCCATAGACTCTATTCCCAATCTTTGCGGTACGGCTTTTGACCCTATTGCTTTACAGGGCAGTCCTGTTGGAGGCACATTTAGTGGCAAAGGGATTGTTGGAGGGGCTTTTGCCCCTCGTGTAGCGGGGGTGGGTACGCACACGCTCACATACACGGTCAAAGGCGAGTTGGAATGTCTGAGTGGTACTACCACGCGCAACATCAGCATCAGACCTGCCCCCAAAGTCAATATCGGGGCCGACCGCGAAATCTACCGTGGCTCCAAAATCAAGCTGGAAGCCAAAATGGGAACTGGATATACTTACACTTGGATGCCGCCCAAATGGATTGACGACGCCCGTTTGTCGCGCCCTACCATTTCACCCGACAGCACCACCTACTACTGGGTAGTGGCCGTAGGACCCGATGGTTGTGCCTCCGAAGACTCGGTCAAAATCACCGTAGTCCAAAAAATATACGCCGCCGATGCGTTCAGTCCCAACGGCGATGGCATCAACGACACTTGGGACATCATCGGTCTCTACGAATATCCCGAGGCCGAAGTGACAGTATTTAGCCGTTGGGGCAATGTCGTCTTCTACGAAAAAGGCAGCACTCAAAAATCCTTCGACGGCACCTA
>JALOLW010000004.1 GCA_025455795.1 Spirosomataceae bacterium | reverse complement strand
CACCGTATCGCGGTAAGTAGCCACAAAAGCCGCCACATCTTGCCGATTATAAGCATCCAATTGTTGCTGCACAATTTTTTCGGGATTTTGGGCAAGGAGGCTTCCGCTAAAAAGGAAGAGAAGGAAGAGGAGTTTCATTTTCCAAAAAGTGTTTTTTTGAGTATTCGAAAATCAATTCACCCTGTAACTCAATCCCTCCAAACCCTTCAACGACTCAAAGAATGCGTTGCTGGGGGCGATTCTGAATTGACGCGAATTGAGGCGAATTTCGGTGTTGGTTTCAGTATCGAAGACATTGAGTGAAAGGGCACAGTTGCCACGGTTGGCCGCTACGATTTCGTTGATACGGTTTACAAACGGCTCGTCTATCATCTGCAAATCCACCGTCAAACGAACTTCTTTGGCCATCTTGTCGCGGATTTCGCTCAATAACTGCATCGAAACTGGCTTGAACTCGTACTGGTCTTCTTGCTTCCAGCGCGTCTGGATTTTGCCTTTGATGTACAGAAAATGCCCCGTTTGGATGTAGTTGGAAAACTTCACAAAATCCTCGCCAAACAGGGCCATTTCCATCGAACCCGCGTAGTCTTCGAGTTTGAAAATACAGAATGGATTGCCCGTTTTAGTGGTACGCACCTGAAAACTACTCACAATACCGCCCACCGATATATCTTTGCCAAACAAGAGTGGTTTACCCCCGATTTCGATATTGGCTGTTGTTTCCATACTTTCTCCTTGTTCCCCCTCTCCGTTCTCCGTATTTTCAGAAGTCGCCATTACTTTATCGAGCGTACAGGTGCAGAAGTTGTCCAGTTCGAGGCGGTACATGTCGAGTGGGTGGCCTGAAATATAAAACCCTACCACGTCTTTCTCAAAACGGAGGCGTTCTATATCACCCCAGATTTCTGTATTGGGTGCTTTGGGTTTGGCGATGTCGGCGCCGCCACCCATTGCCCCAAAGAGCGAGGCTTGGGCGTTGGATTTTTCGGCGACAGTGGCGTTGGCGTATTTGATGAGTTTTTCGATGAAGTTTTGCTGGTCGCCATCGGCATAACCAAAATACTGCGCTCGGTGAAAATCCGTGAATCCATCGAATGCCCCCGCATAGACGAGCGATTCAAGCGTTTTTTTATTGACCGTCCTTAGATTGACGCGCGTCATAAAATCAAAAATATCTTTGAACGGCCCGTTGGCAGTGCGCTCCTCAATGATGCTTTCCACGGCGGCATCGCCTGTGCCTTTGATACCACCCAATCCAAAGCGAATTTCACCACGTTTGTTTACGCCAAAACGTCTTTCTGATTCGTTGATATCGGGGCCAAGTACGGGTAAGTTCATGGCCTTGCACTCTTCCATGAAGAAGGTGATTTTGTCAATGTTGCCCAACGAACTCGTCAAAACCGCCGCCATGTATTCGGCGGGGTAGTGGGTTTTGAGATAGGCCGTTTGGTAGGCCACAAAAGCGTAGCAGGTGGAGTGGCTTTTGTTGAAGGCGTAGCTGGCAAAGGCTTCCCAGTCGGTCCAAACTTTTTCGAGTTTTTTCTCGTCCAAGTTGTTCTTTTTGCCGCCTTCAATAAACTTCCCCTTCATCTTGTTCAACACCTCAATCTGCTTCTTCCCCATCGCCTTTCGGAGTACATCGGCATCGCCTTTGGTAAAGCCCGCCATTTTTTGCGAGAGCAACATGATCTGTTCTTGATAGGTACAGTTGTGGAGAATGATATTATTCCCAACAAAATTGTGTATGCCTGCAACAGTTATATCATAAACTTTTTCTTTACCAATCGCATTTATCTCTACAACCTCGTCCCATCTTACATTCAATAGTCTAACCACATTTGTGAGTGGCAAATGCTCATTTAAAGCTAAGACAGAATTTCGATTGATACGAAGACGCTTGGCTATATTAGAAGGCAAAAGGTGCTGACGGTCAAAGCCATATTTATCCATCAATCCTCGCCCAGTTCCTTTCCAAACTTGTCCTAAATCGTCCAAAAATAACTTTCTTGAAACAGAATCATGAACTTCAAACCCCGAAAGTCTAACGTCTTTCATTGTTTTTACAACCAGATAAGGAGCTATAATTTCAGCAAAGGCTTTGAGATTATAAACGGTTACTTGGTAAGCCGTCATTTCTCGTCCACGGCGATTGTTGAAATATTTTGACTCATAAGTAACCGTATAAATGCCCAATCGTAATAGCAATGTTTTGACACCATTGGCCAAATGAGGCGAAATAGTTTTAAAATGACACAAATCATGGGCAATATGTCCATCGCAATCCCAAAGTGAAGCCAAAAAAAAGGCAATCGTGTCTTCTGATAATCCAAAAACAAATTCAGGGATAAATTTTTCATCTGAACGGCATCCTCCTTTCATGGTTTTTAATCCCCATTCCCGTAGTTGCAAAACCAAAGAATTTGTTTCGTGATAATAAGCTTTATCAGTACCTGCCACCATTACCCTTGTTACTTCACGAACTTGTTGTAAAGTGCGTGGTTCGAGACGCTCAAAAGCATTTAAACTTTCTGTATATGCTTCAATAAGTTCATTGTCTTTTGAAACAAAATCAGCCGTAGAACCGCAGCCACTTAAAGAACCATCGGCCAAAATATAAGCCAATACTCTTAGTTTATCACGGTCATATTCTTGTTCATTCTCAACAAGTAATTTTCTTGGCGTGGCAATTACAGCACCTATTTGCAATTTCCCAGCCTCTATCCAGCCTGCCTCGGTCAAAACTTGGTGGTCGGGTGTGAGTTTTACCCGACTTCCATTTTTTAATTTTAATTCAATAACGTCTTTTTCACCATTGCAAACCCAATGAGTAATAGGGGCAGATTCGGGCATTAAGTCTTCATTGACACCTTGTACCCAAAACGTACCAACTTCATTTTCAAGGCTATCAATTCTGACCCTTTCACCTGTTTTAGCATTGTGAATGAGTGTATCACCAGTAACACAAATCCCGTAAGTATCAGCCAAATACTCTTCCATTTCTGGTAAATCATACTCTACTTTTTCGCGGCCATGCTTGCGATTGATAAAGGTCGGGATGTACGCAATCGGGCCCGGGCGATAGAGGGCGTTCATGGCGATGAGGTCTTCAAAACGGTCGGGTTTGAGGTCGCGCATGTACTTTTTCATACCGTCGGATTCAAACTGAAAAATGGCGTTGGTTTCGCCCCGTTGGAAAAGTTCATACACTTTGGGGTCATCGAGCGGGATATAGTCAATGTCAATCTTCACGCCGTGGTTGGCCTCAATCATCCGCAGAGCTTCTTTGATGATGGTGAGGTTGCGAAGCCCCAAAAAATCCATTTTGATAACACCCGCATCCTCAATGATTTTGCCTTCATATTGCGTAATGAGCAATTCCGATTCTTTGGACGTGCTGACGGGAATCAAATCGGTCAAATCGCTGGGTGCAATGATGATACCTGCGGCGTGGATGCCCACGTTCCGAACTGTACCTTCCAATTTTTGGGCTTCCCGAAACACTTTGGCGGTGAGGTCGGTACCTTTGGCCATATCGCGCAAGCGGCGCAGATTTTCTACCTCGTCGGGCGTGACGGTCTCGGCCATTTTGTCGAGTGGTACATTGAATACCTTGTCGAGGGTGATGCCGTAGGTAGGTTTGTCGGGCACGAGTTTCACCACGGCATTGGCCTCGGCCAAAGGCAAATCCATCACCCGCGCCACGTCTTTGATGGAAGATTTGGCGGCCATCGTACCGTAAGTGATGATTTGGGCTACTTGGTTTTTGCCGTATTTTTGCACTACATAATCTATCACTTTTTGGCGACCTTCGTCGTCAAAATCGGTGTCAATATCGGGCATTGAGATACGGTCGGGGTTCAAGAAACGCTCAAAAAGTAAGTCGTATTTGATGGGGTCAATGTTGGTGATACCCACGCAATACGCCACCGCACTCCCCGCCGCCGACCCGCGCCCAGGACCGATGAGTACGCCCATGTCGCGGCCTGCCTGTATGAAGTCGGCCACAATGAGGAAGTAGCCAGGGAAGCCCATGTTTTTGATGGTATTTAGCTCAAATTCAAGGCGTTCTTCTACTTCGGGCGTTATTTCTTTGTACTTGACTTTTGCCCCTTCATAGGTCCAGTGTTTGAGGTATTCCCACTGGTTTAGCACGTCGGGAGTGAGTTCTTTCATCTTGCCGTTGAACTCTATCATCTGTGATACATGGTGTATCTCAAACTCCTTCGGGATCGGAAAGTTGGGCAATAAAATATCACGGTTCAGTTTCAATAAATCCACCTTGTCCACCACCTCTTGCGTATTGTCCAACGACTCGGGAATGTCGCTGAACGTTTGCAACATTTCGGCTTTGGTTTTGAAATAAAATTCATCGTTGAAAAACGCAAAGCGTGTGCCTTTGGGCATAGGGTTTTCGTCGTCGAAGTCCTTGTTGGTGGGCGTTGCCTGCTTGTCGCCTGTGTTTACACAAAGCAAAATATCATGGGCATTGGCGTCGTCTTTCTCCACATAGTGACTGTCGTTAGAACAGATGATTTTGGTGCCAGAGCGTTGGGCAAAACGCAACAGTACTTCATTAGCGATGTTTTGATCGCGGATGCCGTGGCGTTGGATTTCGACGTAATAATCATCGCCAAACAAATCTTTCCACCAACAAAACTCTTTCCAACCCTCGTCTTCGCCCTTGCGGATGATGGTCCTGGGGACCATCGCGCCTATGCAGCAGGTGGTGGCAATGAGGCCCTTGTGGTACTTCACTATCAGCTCTTTGTCTATGCGTGGGTACTTGCCATACATGCCTTCTATGAAACCCAACGAGCATAATTTGGTCAAGTTTTTGTAGCCCTCGGCGTCTTTGGCCAACAAAAGCTGGTGGTAACGCACGTCTTTTTGTTCTTTGGTAAACTGCCGCTTGTGGCGGTCTTCGACCACGTAAAACTCACAGCCCACAATGGGTTTAATGCCCTGCTTATGCCCCTCGGCCACAAACTCAAACACCCCAAACATATTTCCGTGGTCGGTAATGGCGATGGCAGGTTGTTCGTCGGCTTTGGCTTTTTTGAAAAGTTTTTTAATATCCGCCGCCCCGTCTAAAAGCGAATACTGAGTGTGGGTATGAAGATGGGAAAATTGCATTTGTTTGATTTTCAGATTATAATCTATAATTTTGTCTTACCTAAGCGTTTCGGACGTATTGAGTAGGCGTGTTTCGTACTGCATACCTCGTAGGTTTTAAGGATTTGACCACACATGGTGTTCGAGAGTATCAAAAGTGTTTAAATCGCTATTTTGGGTCATTTTTTACTTAGTTCTTGTAAATATCGAGATTACTCATTTGCTTCACAAAACAGTAGAATTAAAGAAGAGCATTGGTAAAGTACAAAACGAATTTAAATCAAATAGTGTCATGAAGAAGAAAGCTCAATTTATCAGATTCCCAAAAACAACGCTTACTAACGATACTCATCGGCTTTATATAACGGTGCTAACAAAATAAAGTTAGTGCCGTTTTTTCTTCATACAAAACTAACAAAGAATCCTGACTTTCGTCATTGGGTTGTTTGATACCTTTGCGAAATGCAATCAGAATACTACAATTTCCAAGCGAATAGTGACGCATTATTTTTTGAGTTTCAAAGCGTTAGTGAAACCAAAATCATAAATAAAATAATCGTTTATACACCTATCCCAAACAGCCCCAATTTTTACAATTTGGCTCTGGGCGATGTATTGGACAATGGGGAAATCAGTGATTTAACCATCAGCAACAATGATGATTTGGATAAAGTCATCGCAACGGTGATACAAACGATGTTTCGTTTTTTTGAAAAATATCCAGAAAACTATATCTATTTCAAAGGCAGCACGCCCGAAAGAACTCGACTTTACAGGATTATCATTTCAAAAGAATTAAATCAAGCCCAGAAAATTTTTGAAATTTATGGCATGATTAACGCTACGTTACGCCCCTTTGAATTGAACTGTCCTTATGAATCTTTCGTTATTACACTAAGAGCGCAACTAAACTGATATTAATTTATGAAAGCAAGCATTGCTACGCCTCAGAAAACAGTTACAGATAAATACAGTAACTTAAATGAATTTGTGTCAGTCAAATTAAAAGATGCAACCGAAAGTCTAAAAAATGTAGATTTATCAGTATTAAAAACTAACAAAAAAGCATGACTTTCGCTATACCGTTGTGGCGTTCAAAAACCTGTCATTTGCGGGTCAATCGCTTATTTCTACCAAATCGGTAGTTTGAAGTAGTGTCAGTGCGTTCTGCAAATGTTTGAGTCAAAATCTCTTTCATTCGTTCATTTGACGTATTTCCGCAAGTTATCTATATGATTTTTGGCGGACTTCCCTTTTGGCTTATCAAGTTTACAAAATCCTCATCTTTGGTCAGAACAATGGCATTTTGTTTTCGTGCTTCCGCAAAAATAACCTCATCGGTAGCATCACGTAGTCCCCAAAACTTCACAGAAAACGCTTCAATGCCGAACTTATCTGTTATCGATAAAGCTAAATCGAGGTGATAATTGTGCATCAACGATGATTTTCATGCTACTTTCAATACAGGATAATCTACTTTTTTGATGGCGTATTCGATACAGGCTTGTATGTCTCCTGTTTCTAAATCTGGCATTTCATCCAAAATTTTTTCAAAGGTCATACTTATTGCCCAAGAGTGCGAGTACATCCGTCACTCTGATTCTCATGCCTCTCACACAAGGCCTCTCGCCACATTGTTGCGGGTTAAAAGTAATTCTGTTCAGCGTTGTCATACATTTGACGTTTATTCAAAACTCGCCCGAAGTCTTGATTGGCTTTTTAACTCTCACAAAAATAACAAAAAAAGCGGCTCGTTGTCGAAAGATGGCTCTCGCTTCCAAAACCGTGAGGTAGTAAATAGAGCGATTGAGTGCATTCCAAACGCTCTGCCGGAGATGGTTCGCACTTACACGGATGCCCACTTCTAAGGCATGTAAAGTACTCTGAAGAAGCACCGCTCCTATTTTCAAATAAAATTGGCAAGGTATTTGTTGAAGCAAGAATGAGCAAAAATTGAAGCAGTTCTTTTTGGGTTTCAACAGTTTTCGTAATTTTGCACTCCAATTTGAAAATCAACACAAATGAGCGATAAAAACACAGGTTCTGGATTAGAGTTTTTGGAAAGCCCCGAGGGTTTGGCAGGTGAAATCAATAAGATTGAAAAAAGCCTCGAAAAAAACCGTAACATTTTTTACATCGTAGGAGGTGCTATTTTGGGTATCTTAGCGATATGGTTTGGGTATCGGTACTATGTTTCATCGCAAGACGAAGAAGCGCAAGCTGCTTTGTACAGCGCGGTATTTGCCGTAGAAGCCGACTCTCTCAACAAAGCCCTCAAAGGCAGCGGTGGAAGTCAAGGACTTACGGCCATCGCAGATGATTTTGGTGCTACACCAGCGGGCAACTTGGCCAGCTATTATGCGGGGGCCGCTTTGTTGAAACAAGGCAAATTTGACGAGGCCATTGAGCGTTTGAAAGCGTTTAGTTCTTCAGACTTGCTCGTACAGGCGCGCGCTTACTCCCTCATCGGAGACGCTTACATGGAGAAAAACAGCACCGAAGATGCCATTGGTTATTATCAAAAAGCCGTTGATTATAAGCCCAATGCGTACTTTACGCCTACTTATATGATGAAGCTGGGTATCGCCTACGAAAAAGCCAAGAAAAACACCGAGGCAATGGAGGTATATGGCGAATTGATTGAGAAATATCCACAGTCTTCTGAAACCTTGAACGCCAAGAAGTTTAAGGCACTGCTCGAAGCAGCGGCTGAATAATCGCTAAAAAATTGCTAAAATTAAGTTCCGTACGAACGTAATAGCCACCAATGCTAACGTTCTTACGGAATTTTTCTATGTATGAAACCCCAGTCACAAATCACTCAATTATAAATTCAACATCATGAGTCTTCTTACCGTAGGTTCGGTAGCGTTTGACGCACTCGAAACCCCTTTTGGCAAAACCGAAAAAATCATCGGTGGCGCGGCTACTTACATCACGCTTTCGGCGTCATATTTCACCTCAAAAAACAATTTAGTGGCCGTGGTTGGGGGAGATTTTCCAGCTTCGATGATTGAGTTGTTGCAAGACCACGGTGTCAATACCGACGGACTCGAAATTGTTCAGGACGGCAAGACGTTTTTTTGGTCGGGCAAGTATCACAACGACATGAATAGCCGCGATACGGTAGAGGTTCAGCTCAACGTGATGGAGAATTTCAACCCCCAAATCCCTGATAACTACCAAGATTGTCAGTTTTTGATGCTCGGCAATACCGCCCCTGCCATTCAAAATTTGGTGTTGGAACGACTCCACAACCGCCCCAAGTTTGTGTTGTTGGATACCATGAATCTCTGGATTGACATCGCCCTTGCCGACCTCCAAGTGTTGTTGCCAAAGGTAGATTGTCTTACCATCAACGACGAAGAAGCACGAATGCTGTCGGGCGATTATTCACTGCGCCGTGCGGCCAAAACCATCATGGCGATGGGTCCCAAAACGTTGATTATCAAAAAAGGCGAACACGGCGCGTTGTTGTTTCAAGGCGATGACGTGTTTTTCTGTCCGGCGTTGCCGTTGGAAGAAGTATTTGACCCCACGGGCGCGGGCGATACGTTTGCGGGAGGCTTTATTGGGTACTTGGCCAAAACCAACGACATCAGCTTTGAAAACATGAAAAGTGCCTTGGTGTATGGTTCGGCGATGGCGTCGTTTTGCGTCGAAAAGTTTGGCACAGAGCGTATCGTCAATCTTACCCAAGACGAAATCAACGCCCGAGTGCAAGAGTTTGTAAAATTGGCTGGATTTCAGATATAAACCGTCAATCACTACTTTCGGGGAGTTTCGGCTTCCCGAAAGTTTCTACGTTTGTGCATCGTTACTTTCTGATTTATAAGCCCTTCGGAATGCTCTCGCAGTTCTCACGCGAGGGCGACAAGCCTACATTGGCCGATTTGCCTTTCGATTTTCCCAAAGACGTGTATCCCGTAGGTCGCTTGGACGCCGACAGCGAGGGACTCCTTATTTTGACCAACGACCCCTCGCTCAACCACCGCTTGCTCCATCCCAAACAACGTCATCACCGCACATACTGGGTGCAAGTAGAGGGGCAGCTTACGCCCGACGCGTGCCAACTTCTTCAAACGGGCGTCACGATTTCGATAGACGGAAAACCTCACCGTACTTTACCCGCCCAAGCCAAAATTATGGCCCAAGCCCCAATCCTTCCCGACCGCAATCCACCGATACGATTTCGACAAAATATCCCGACGAGTTGGCTCGCCTTGTCGCTGCACGAAGGCAAAAACCGCCAAGTTCGTCGCATGACAGCCGCCGTGGGTTTTCCGACCTTACGATTGGTGCGCTGGGCTATCGAAGATGTCAAACTTCACCAAATGCAGCCCGCCGAAGTCGTAGAAGTAGAGAAAAATTGGCTTTTTAAGAAGCTGTGGAAATAAGCAGCAGTAAGCAGTTGGCGGTAAGTAATGGCTAGTCAATGACAAACATATCCCCATTCACCGCACCGCAACGGCAGACCGTGGGCGGCCAACATTCGCTCATTCACAATTCACTCATTATTCAAAATGGACATTGAAGTTTGTGCTTTTTCGATAGAATCTTGCCTCAACGCCCAACAAGCGGGCGCACGGCGCGTAGAGCTGTGCGCGGGCTTGTACGAAGGCGGCACTACGCCAAGCCACGGCATGATAGCTCGGGCGCGGCAGTTGCTCCAGATTCAGCTTTACGTTATGATTCGACCGCGTGGTGGGGATTTTTGCTACGATGAAGAAGAGTTTGAAGTCATGCGTCAAGACATTCAAACCGCCAAAAACCTCGGTGCTGACGGTGTGGTATTTGGAATACTCAACCCCGACGGGACGATTGACGTCAAAAGAAATGCCGAATTGGTGCAATGGGCGCGGCCAATGGGTGTTACGTTTCATCGGGCGTTTGACCGAGCCCTAGCACCGCTACAAGCCCTCGAAGACGTGATTCAGACAGGGGCGGAGCGAATCCTTACCTCTGGGCAGCAGCCTACCGCGATTGCTGGGCGTGATTTGCTCAAAACTTTGGTCAATGCCGCCGCTGGGCGCATCGAAATCATGGCGGGAGCTGGGGTAAATTCCCAAAATGCACTATCTTTGGCACAAACGGGCGCTCATGCCCTGCATCTTACGGGTAAAACCACCCGCGCAGGACAGATGACTTTCAAAAATACCAATCTTACGATGGCATCGGTGGTTTCGGTAGATGAAGATTCCATCGTTTTTAGTAGTGTTGATAATATTGAAGCCGTCAAAAATGTCGTTGGATGATTTTTGAGGTTATTTTTTCAAAAAATTTAAAAACAGCCTCTCGCCCTTTTACGAAATCCGTACCTTTGTCCCGTCAAATCTATCGTTTTCACAACCCGCTCGCGTCATGAACACCGAAGCACTAATGATTCAAACCCAAGCAGCCGACAACGGCATCGTAGGTCAAGCCATTACCTACGAAAAGATTCCAACGCAGATTTATGCCGATGCCAAAGACGCCTCAAAGGCCGTAGCCAACGAGATTGCTGACTTGATTCGGGCCAAACAAAAAGAAGGCAAACCCTGTGTTCTGGGTCTCGCCACTGGCTCATCGCCCAAGACCGTCTATGCCGAACTCGTCAGGATGCACCGTCAAGAAGGGTTGAGTTTCAAAAACGTCATTTCGTTCAATTTGGACGAATACTTTCCCATGAAACCCGACTCGATTTACAGCTACGTACGCTTCATGCGTGAGCAGTTGTTTGACCACGTGGACATTGCCAAAGAAAACTATTTTTTGCCCGACGGGGACATTCCCGAAGCGTTGATTACGGATTTTGTTCAACGTTACGAAAACAAAATCGCCCAGATGGGAGGCATTGATTTTCAGTTACTTGGTATCGGAGGCAACGGTCACATTGGATTCAACGAACCTGGCTCACTCATCAACTCTCGCACCCGCCTGATGACCCTCGACCACTCTACCCGCGCCGCTGCTGCGATGGAGTTTGGGGGACTACACCACGTACCCAAAAAAGCGATTACGATGGGGGTATCAAGCATCATGAACGCCAAAAGAGTAGTATTGCTGGCGTGGGGTGAGCGCAAAGCTCCTATGATTAAAGCCGCCGTAGAAGGCCCTGTGACAGAACTTGTACCCGCGTCTTACCTGCAAGCACACCCCAACGTGTCGTTTTTCGTGGATGAACGTGCCGCCAACGACCTCACTCGCATCAAAACCCCGTGGCTGGTAGATACCATTGAGTGGACCAACTCCATGATTAAGAAGGCGGTGACTCACCTGTCTTTTACCTTGAACAAGCCGATTCTAAAACTCACCACCAAAGACTACAACGACAACGGGATGAGCGATATGTTGGCCGCCCACGGCTCGGCGTATGACATCAACATTGACGTATTCAATCAGCTCCAACATACCATCACGGGTTGGCCCGGAGGCAAGCCCAACGCCGACGACACTTACCGCCCAGAAAGAGCGTTGCCCGCCAAAAAACGGGTCATTATTTTTAGCCCCCACCCCGACGATGACATCATCTCAATGGGGGGTACTTTCCAGAGATTGGTGGACCAAGGTCACGAAGTACACGTAGCGTATCAAACCTCTGGCAATATCGCCGTAGCTGACGACGAAGCCTTCCGTTTTATTGATTTTGTGGTGGACTACAACCATCGTTTTGGCATCGAAAGCCCCGAAGCCACCAAGATTTTTGAAGAAGCCAAAGAGTTTTTGAAACACAAGAAAGACAGCGAAATAGATACGCCACAAGTCCGCTACGTCAAAGGACTCATTCGACGGGGCGAGGCCAAAGCCACCTGTCGTTTTGTGAAATACCAAGACAACGAACCCACCCCGCACTTTTTGGATATGCCTTTTTACGAAACAGGCACGATTCAGAAGAAAGGCATCGGAGAGAAAGACATCAAGATTATTGCCGATTTGATTGAAAAAATCAAACCCCACCAAATCTACGCCGCGGGTGATTTTGCCGACCCACATGGTACGCACAAAGTCTGTTGGGATGCCATCGAAGCGGCGATTGGTCAGTTGAAACACAAAAACTTTATGAAGGATTGCTGGGTGTGGTTGTACCGTGGCGCGTGGGCAGAGTGGGACATCCACGAAATCGAAATGGCCGTGCCAATGAGTCCCGACCAAGTGATGCGCAAGCGACTCGGTATCTTCAAACACCAGTCTCAGAAAGATGGTGTGGTGTTTCAAGGCGAAGATTCACGCGAGTTTTGGCAGCGTGCCGAAGAGCGCAACAGCGGTACGGCACAGCTTTATGACAAGCTGGGCCTGGCCGAATACGAGGCAATGGAGGCGTTCGTCCGTTGGAAATTCTAACATCCTAATCCGATGCGTACTGTCATTTTGCTGTTTTTGTCCAATCTTTTTATGACCGCCGCATGGTATTGGCATTTGAAGTTTAAAGAAACAGCACTTTGGAAAGTCATTCTTATCAGTTGGCTGATCGCGTTGGTGGAGTATTGCTTGGCAGTACCCGCCAACCGACTCGGCTCTTATCAATTCAATGCTTTCCAACTCAAAACCATCCAAGAAGTAGTCAGTTTGTTGGTCTTTGTGGGCTTTGCCGTTTTTTACCTCAAAGAAGAAGTCCGTTGGAACTACTTGGTTGGTTTTGCCTTCATCGTTTTGGCGGTATTTTTTATCTTCAAAAAGTAGCACAAAGAGCTGATAAAGAGACGTTAATATTCAACTTGATCGTTATGAAACATACCATTTTTTCATTCCTTTCGGTTGGGTTGATGACGCTCCAAATCGCTTTGGCAGCCCCTTCTCAAACTACCAAACACATCAAAATTGACCAGTTTGGTTATTTCCCAAACGCCCGTAAAGTGGCGGTCATCACCGACCCCCAAGCGGGCTTCAATGCCGCCGAATCCTTCAACCCCAGTACAGGCACCAATCAGTACCAAATCCGCCGTTGGGCTGACGATGCGGTGGTTTGGACGGGTACGATAGTGGTTTGGAACAGCGGCAGCACCCACGCCCAATCGGGCGACAAAGGCTGGTATTTTGACTTTTCAGCACTGACTACGGTTGGCTCTTATTACGTATTTGACGTAGGCAATGCGGTTGGCTCTTATCGGTTTGATATTGGTGCCAATGTCTATGACGAAATACTCAAACAGGCCGTGCGGATGTTTTATTACCAACGCATCAATTTTGCCAAACAAACACCCTACACCGACGCCAAATGGGCCGATGCCGCTGCTTATGAAGGCCCCAACCAAGACAAATTTGCGCGTCTTTATTCAGACCCATCCAATGCCGCCACTGCCCGCGATTTGCGCGGCGGATGGATGGACGCGGGCGATGCCAACAAATACACGACTTTTGCCGAAAGACCCGTCATTCAATTGATAGAAGCCTACCGCCAAAACCCTACGGCCTTCAAAGACAACTACAACCTCCCCGAATCGGGCAATGGCGTGCCTGATGTACTCGACGAACTCAAATACGAACTGGATTTTTTGAAAAAAATGCAAGACGCCACGGGAACGAATGGCTTTTTGCTCAAAATTGGCAACATTGACTACAACATCGTACAGCCCCCAAGTGCCGACACTCGCCCGCGTTATTATGTAGGCGAGTGTACGTCGGCGACGCTCGCGGGAGCGGCAATGCTGGCGGCGGCAAGCCAAGGATTCAAACTCCAAAACAGCCTCTTGACCTACGCCAATAACCTCGTGACGCGCGCCGAAGCCGCTTGGAACCGCGCCAAAGTGACCACCAGTAATTTTACGGTTTTTGAAACCAACTGCGACACGGGCGTGGTCAAGTCGGGCGATGCCGACCGTGGCGAAAGCGACCAAAAAGCGAGTGCGTTGGTAACGGCAGTGTATCTCTACGAAGCAACGGGCAAAGCCGAATACAAAACTTACGTCGAAAATAATTACACTACGCTCAGTCGCTACACTTGGTGGGGGCCTTATGATGTACATCAGCACTTGGCCATGCTTCGCTACACTACTTTGGCAGGTGCAAGTAGCACCGTAGTAAGCAATATCCGCACCCAAAAATCGTACATGGATTATCAGAACTCCCTCAACAACTACACCGCTGCCACCGACCTGTACCGCGCTTATATGTCCGACGCCGAACACACTTGGGGAAGCAACGACGTGCGGTCGAACTGCGGCAACATGAACTTAGACTTTATTTACTTCAACATCAACGCGACCAATCACCCTCAATACCAAGAAGTTGCGGAGCAGTACCTGCATTGGCTACACGGCATCAATCCTTTTGCGATGGTAATGCTTTCCAACATGAACGACCATAATGCCGAAAACAGCATCAGCGAAATTTACCACTATTGGTTTACTGACGGTTCACTTTGGGACAACGTACAGACTTCTTATGGCCCACCTCCTGGGTACTTGGTGGGTGGCCCCAACAAAAATTTCAACGGTAGCATCAGTGGCTTTAATCCTGCTACCGAACCCGCCCAAAAATGTTACCGTGAACTCAACACCACCAACGACATTGAGCGTTCATGGCAATTGACCGAACCCGCTATTTACTACCAAACGGCCTACATTTCGTTGCTGAGTCGGTTGATTGGGCTTTCGACCACTGTTCCCGACAACGGTTTTGCTTCCACGGCCATTTATACCGACGCTTTGGCCAGCGACTGGCAAAATTGGAGTTGGGGCGGTACCCAAAACTTCGCTCAAACCACTCCCGTCAAAGTGGGTAGTCAGTCGTTGGAGGTCAATTATACCGATAGTTACGGAGGTTTGTCGCTTCGCAAAGGCACTGCCATCAATGCGTCGCTTTTCAGACAGCTACGATTTTGGGTATATTCGACGCAAGTGCGGGAGTTTAGGCTCTACACCCAGTCGGCAGATGATAGTGGGAGTAGCACCCAAGTGGCGTTTAGCACCGATGCCAATCAGTGGAAAGAAATTGTGATTACCAAAGCACAACTGGGCAACCCGTCGGCCATCAAACGGGTCAATTTTCAGATTTTTGGCAATACGGGTAGTGTTACTTTTGACGAAATCGTCTTGGAAAGTTGCCATACGACCAACTTAGTCCTCAGCACTAATTTTACGAGTGGGAGTATCAAACGTCAAACCAACGGCACGATTGAAGCCAATAATAAAGTCGTAGGCAACAACTTGAATGCTACCTACGACTCGGCCAAGTCGGTCACGCTACAAGCAGGTTTTGAAGCTCGTGCCAACGCTACCACTACTTTTCGGGCGCAAACGGGCGGCTGCGCCAACAATTGACGCTTTTACGAGCTCTGATTGTCGGATAAAATACCTTCTTTTTCGGCTTGGGCTTTGTAGTCACGCAGTTGGACAGGGTTGCTTTTCTTGCGCATTTGGATATTGAGCATCTCTACCAACAGCGAAAACGCAATCGCAAAATACAGGTAGCCTTTGGGGACTGAACCCACGTGCGAACCCAAAATGGAAATGTTGGCCAAGTGAGCACCTTCGGCAATGAGCATGAAGCCAATCGCTATCAAAAACGCCAAGCCCAACATCTGCACCGACGGGTGACGATTGACAAAATCGCCCACAGGGCCCGAAAACGCCATCATAATAATGATAGAAATAATCACGGCCAAAATCATCACGGTTACGTTTTGGGTAAGGCCGATGGCGGTCAGGATAGAATCAATCGAAAAAACGATGTTGATGAGCGCAATCTGCACAATCACGTTGGTAAGTTTGGTGGCGGCGTTGCCTTTGGGGGTGGTCACTATCTCTTCTTGTCCTTCCAGCTTATGGTGAATCTCAGAGGTACTTTTATACAACAAAAACAATCCTCCCAAAATCAAAATAACACTTTGGCCCGTAAACGCCGCGTGAAACCAACTCGCGTCAAAGTGCGTAAAAGGCTTGGAGAGAGAAATCAAAAACGAAATACCGAAAAGCAGCACGACCCGAAATATCATGGCCAAAATCAAACCGATGTTGCGGGCTTTGGGTTGGTCTTTGCGGGCAAGTTTGTTGGCAGCAATCGAGATAAAGATGATGTTGTCAATGCCCAATACAATTTCTAAAAAAGTAAGTGTGAGCAAACCGATAATCGCTTCGGCGGTAAAAAGTGACTCCATTGGTGAATGAGTGAATTGTGAATGAGTGAATTGTGAATTTTAAAGAATTAAACGTCTGATTATCATCGTTAAAAACTCCGTGGTACTCTGTGTAATCTAAACCGTTAAAGAATGAAAATGTCAAAAAATCTATTTCGCGCAAAAATGACAAACTATTTGCGATGAAACCGATATTTTTACACGAAATAAGCAAAGAATATTTGAACGGCGAAAAAAAATGACCATCCACTCCAAACTTCCCCGTGTAGGGACAACGATATTCACAGTTATGTCGGCTTTGGCCAATGAATACAAGGCCATCAATCTTTCGCAAGGATTCCCTGATTTTGACATGCCCGAAGCCCTCGTTGAGCTTACTTGTCAAGCCCTCCGCGACGGTTACAACCAATACGCTCCCATGGCGGGCTGGATGCCGTTGCGAGAGAGTATTGCCGCCAAAATCGAAGATATGTACGGGGTCAGTGTTAATCCTGATACCGAAATCACCATTACTCCAGGGGGTACTTACGGTATTTATACGGCTTTTACGACCGTGTTGCAACCCCTCGATGAAGTCATCGTTTTTGAACCTGCCTACGATAGCTACATTCCCAATATTGAGGTAAACGGCGCCGTGGCGGTGCGGATTCCGCTGGAGTTTCCTTCGTATCGTATCAATTGGAACGAGGTCCGCGCTCGCATCACGCCGCGCACCCGCATGATAGCCCTCAACACGCCCCACAATCCGACGGGCAGCATTCTTGGCGAAGAGGACATTGCACAACTGCGCCAAATCGTAGCCGACTACGACCTGCTCATCATGTCTGACGAAGTGTATGAGCATTTGATTTATGACCAAGCCCCGCACCAAAGTATGCTGCGCTACGAAGACTTGCGCCAACGCGCTTTTGTCAATTTTTCGTTTGGCAAAGTCTATCATTGCACAGGCTGGAAAATGGGCTACTGCATTGCGCCGCCCGCTTTTACGGCAGAGTTTAGGAAGGTGCATCAGTTCAACTGCTTCTCGTGCTACACGCCCGCCCAAGTTGCCCTCGCTACGTATCTCAAAGACCGCGAAGCTTACCGAGGCATCAGTGCTTTTTACCAACAAAAGCGGGACTATTTTGCCCAGCTTATGACCCAAACCCGATTCAAGCCGCTCCCCAGCCACGGGAGTTATTTTCAGTTGTACCACTTCGATCACCTTTCACCGCTGTCAGACAAAGACTTTTCGATTTGGCTCACCCAAACGCAGGGCGTAGCGTGTATCCCCGTTTCAGCGTTTTATCAAGAAGCTACCGACAACGGCGTGCTGCGGTTTTGTTTTGCCAAAAAAGAAGAAACCCTCGAAAAAGCCGTAGAAAGATTGATGAAAGTCTAAAAAAACGAAGATTATTTTGCTTGTTTTTGTAAAGAGAAAAGTTTTTTATTGTATTATTTAAAGAATAATGACGATAATCAACTGATAATCATTGACATTGATTGTATTTAAACATTACCTTTGTGATGCAAAACCAAAACAAACAAACACATTATGGCAATTGCAAAGCAAGCATTGAAAAGCAAGCCCGTTTGCAAAGTGACTTTCGCACTTTCGGCAGACGTGGTAGGAGACGCTAAGGACATCGCCCTGTTGGGTGAGTTCAACGAGTGGAGCGCAGAAACCGCCACCAAATTGAAGAAACAAAAAGATGGTTCATACAAAGCAACGGTTGAATTGGAAACTGGCAAAGAGTACGCCTTCCGTTATTTGTTCAATGGCACCACTTGGGTAAACGACGAAGCCGCCGACAAGTATGTTCCCAACGGCATCTCTTACGAAGAAAACTCGGTAGTTGTATTGTAAGAATTTATTTTGCGCTACCAACAAAAACGGCTGTCTCTTTGCAGAGTCAGCCGTTTTTTATTGATGGACAAAATAACCTTTATCCTTCCCAAATGATGCGTTCTTCCATTTCGTACCACGTTTCCATGTTGGGTCCGTAGTTTTTCTCAATGACATTGCGCTTCGTTTTCATGGTAGGTGTCATCATGTTGTTGTCCACCGTCCACGGGTCTTTCATCACTACGATTTTCTGAACGCGCTCGTAAGATTTGAGTTTGGGGTTGAGTTCTTTGAGGGTCATTTTCAGACTTTCATCAATCGCGTCTTTATCAAGTGCTTTGGCAATGTCAGACAGCACCACCAAAGCGATAGGCTGGGGGAGACTTTGGCCTACGACGCAGATTTGCTCGATGATTTTGTTGTCGGCAAATCCAAATTCGATTTGCGACGGCGCAATGTACTCTCCCTTAGACGTTTTATACATTTCTTTGACGCGCCCCGTGATTTTGAGGTATCCTTCGCTGTCTAGTTCGCCCACGTCGCCCGTGTGAATCCAGCCATCAGCGTCAATCGTCTCGGCAGTGATAGCGGGTTCTTTGTAGTAGCCAGACATATTCCACTCGGAGCGGGTCAGGATTTCGCCCGAGCCTGCGGCGATTTGTACTTCCATGTTGGGATAGAGCTTACCCACGGTGCCATCTTTGATTTTGTTGGGAGGCATCATACAAACCGCGCCGAGGTTTTCGGTCATGCCGTAGGCTTCTTGAATCACCACCCCCAGTCGTCTAAACCACTGAATGAGCGAGGCGGGCATGGGTGCGGCACCCGTGAGGATAAGTTTGGCGTCGTTGAGGCCGAGACCCACGCGGATTTTTTTCTTGACGATGCTGTTCAAAATCGGAATACGGAGCAATCGGTCGAGTTTGTTTTGGGGCATTTTGCCCAAAATTCCCAACTGAAACTTGGTCCAAATACGAGGTACGGCCAAGAAGTGGGTAGGGCGCGCCACGGCCAAGTTTTTGGCGAAAGTATCGAGCGATTCGGCAAAATAAATGACACCTCCCGTGGCCAAACTTGTGGCTTCGACCAAGTTGCGCTCGGCAATGTGACAAAGCGGTAAGTAGGAGAAAAAGCGTGTTTCGGGCAAATCATGCCGTAAAATCTCCTTTGTACTCGCCACGGCAGCCGCAGCAGCGCGGTTGGAGAGCATTACGCCTTTGGGGTTGCCCGTAGTACCAGAAGTATAGACAATCGAAAACACGTCTTCCAATGCCAACGACGGAGAGTCTTTCATTGGCGCGTTTTTGGCCAAAATGTCGTTCCACTGCACGTGGCTGGGGTCGGGGTTGTAGGCAGGAAAAGAGATACATTTTACGCCCTCGGGAATACCAGGCTTCATGCCTTTCCAGTCGTCGAGCTTGCCCACAAATAGCACCGAACAACCGCTGTGCGTCATTACGAGGTTAATTTGGTCGGCGATGAGCGTCGGATAAAAAGGCACAGACACGTGACCCGCCATCAAAATAGCCAAATCGGCGATGATCCACTCGGCGCAGTTTTTGGAAACGAGGCCAATGTTGCTTTTAGGCGGCAAACCGAGTGATTGAAGATAAGTAGCCACGCGGCGTGCTTGATCGCCTACTTCACCCCACGTAAAATCTCGGAATTCATCCCCAAACGGTTGTTTAAGATACACCTTGTTAGGTTGAGATTTTTCCCATTTGTAGAAAAAATCTAAGAAAGTTTGCAAGTCTGCCTCTGAGTAAGTTGCCATATAGCATTGGGTTTTAGATGTTAGTGCTGGTTTTGGGCAAAAATATAACTTTACAGCGAAAAAATTGTTCAATAAACAGACTTTTCCCAAACAACTTCTTTTTGATAAATCATGCAAAGACTTCTGACCATCGCAAAGTTCGTCTTATTGGGGTGCTTGACCTTGGCACTGCTTGGTTTTTGGATAGGGTATCAAAGCGATATTCCTGCCGAAACCCTCAAAGCAAAATACGCACCCGCACCCTCTCAATTTATGGCAGTGGAGGGGTTAGAAGTCCACTACCGCGACGAAGGTACGCCTCGCGCCGACAGTCTCCCGCTCGTACTGATACACGGCACGGGCGCGTCGCTGCATACTTGGGACGGGTGGGTGGCTGAACTCCGAGATGACTTTCGACTCATACGGCTCGATATGCCCGCTTACGGCCTCACGGGTCCCAACGCCACCAACGACTATAACCTCGAATACTACGCGCGGTTTTTACACAAGTTTCTTCAACAACTCAACGTCCAAAAGTGCTATTTGGCGGGCAATTCCCTCGGTGGTGCTATTGCTTGGCGGTTTGCGCTACTGTACCCCGAAACTACCCAAAAACTCATCTTGATTGACGCGGGTGGCTACACCATGAGTGGCAAAACCAAAAGTACAAGTGTGCCGCTTGCTTTTCGGATAGCCCGAATGCCCGCGCTCAAGAATGTCGTAAAATACGTCACGCCGCGTTTTATTGCCGAAAATAGCCTCAAAAATGTGTATTTCGACGATTCAAAAGTAACCCCCGAACTCATAGACCGCTATTGGCAAATGACCCTACGCGAAGGCAACCGAGCGGCGTTTTTGGCCCGAATGAATCCCCGACCCGAACGCCAAGACGATAGTTGGCAACAAATCAAGACCATCCAAGCACCCACCCTTATTCAGTGGGGGCAGCACGACGGCCTCATCACGCTTGATGTTGCCAAACGCTTCCAAGCCGACTTGCCGCACGATACGCTCATCGTTTATCCCAACGCGGGCCACGTTCCGATGGAAGAAATCCCCCAACAAACCGCCCACGACGCCAAGCGGTTTTTGAGGGAAAAACCCTAAATTTGCCGTTTATCAAAACAAAAGGCGCGCGTTTCGGTAGGGATTCTTTCACATTTGACAAAATACACCCACAATGAAGCTATCTGCACAACAGTTATACGAAAAATTAGTAGGAGAATATGGCATCATTGGCCAATCAGGCTCTATTCAGTTTAGGCTGAAAGATTTTGCTATCGAGATCGAATCGAAGGATTCGGTCGGCAATTTAATCCAAGAATGGTTGCAAAGTTGGATGAGAGTGCAAGGAATATCGTTTGAAGAAAACCCAAGTTCTCAGACTTTCCCCGATATTTTCTTGGATGTTGATGACCATACTAAAGGATTGTTGGAAATAAAAACCTTTGATGCAGACCGTGGCCCGGGCTTTGACTTGGCCAATTTTGATTCTTATTGCACTTCCTTGCTTACTCACGCCTATCGGCTCGATTCCAACTATTTGATATTGGCTTACCAAATGAAAGGTGCGACCATCACCATTCAAAATGTGTGGTTGAAGAAGATTTGGGAATTGACTGGACGTAGCTCAACTTACCCCCTCAAAGTGCAAGAAAAAAAGAAAATCATTTACAATATTCGCCCTATAACATGGTTTTCAGAGCGTAGCACCTTCAAACCATTTGAGTCAAAGGAGGCTTTTTTAAAAGCACTCAATAATACCCGTTATCAATATCCACAAACAAGATTTGACAACGCTCATTGGCTCAACAAAGTGCTGAAAAACTATGAAAGTCACACTGGAATCGCGCTTGAAGTCACGTAAGCGTTTTCGTAGCAAGCGGCCAATCGTTCGGCAATCGCCTCAACTACCGACACAG
Source organism: Spirosomataceae bacterium (assembly GCA_025455795.1). Classification (GTDB taxonomy): domain Bacteria; phylum Bacteroidota; class Bacteroidia; order Cytophagales; family Spirosomataceae; genus Runella. The sequence goes on along the minus strand of JALOLW010000004.1, from coordinate 5,055 downwards.
CAACGGTATTACCCAATAAATCAAAGGCTTCGTCTGTTTTGACAGGCAGCTCAAACCACTCGGGATAACCAAAAAGGCGTAATCCTTCGCGGGTTGTCATGCGGCGAAGGCCGTTGCCATCTGGTACCACGAGCCGGGCCATATCGGTAGCTACCAAGGTGGGTGCTACATCGTTGGGGTCTAAGATTTTGTTTACCTCAAAGCTCAACTTACCCGCCACGATGTTGTAGCCTGGCTTCAACGATTTGTTTTCGAGTCGGTACTGCTTTGTACCGAGCAACGTCATTTCTTCTACCAAACTTTTAGGGTGTTCAAATTTCAAGTAGCCTTTTTTTACCAAATCATCCAGCATTTCTTCTACGTTGGGGGCATCGTAAAAAGTCTTGATTTGCGCCAAGGTAAGGGGCATTCCGTCCATCCACTTGATACCATGTTCAGATGCCCACTTTTTCTTGCGCCTTTCCTTAAAAAGCTGATTGAGAAGCAATAATTGTTCTTTTGATATGCTACCTTTCAATTCAATATCCCAACTATGAATATTGTTGTCACCACCCCGTTTGTCTTTGATAGACTTGCCATAAAGTTCTTGAATCGAAAAATGATTGAGCAGCAAATTGACAAACTTGGTATTGAGTGTAGGTAGTCCTTTCTCAAAAATAGCGTTTAGCTTCGCCGATTTTCGTTCAAAGCCTTTCAAACTAACAGTTTCATCAAGTGTACCTACAATAAAAACACGCTTTCGGGCTTGTGGAAGACCAAAATCCTCGGCATTTAATACTCTCCAACTGACTTGATAACCCAAAGCGGTCAGATTCTCAATAATCACTCGTAAAGTACGCCCAATCGGGTCTTTGGGATTTTCCAAATCATGTTTGACCAACCCTTCTACATTTTCTAAAATAAATCCGTAGGGTTTTTTATCAGCAATAATCCGTTCAATTTCAAAAAACAATGTGCCACGAGTATCGACAAAGCCAAGCCTTTTTCCCGCTGCACTGAAGGCTTGACAAGGAAATCCTCCCAACAGAAAATCAAAGTCAGGAATATCTTCATTTTTGACTTTGGTAATATCTCCCACAAAATAGTCGTGGCCGAAATTATGGTGCAACGCTTTGAGTGCATGAGGCTTTATTTCAGAAGTCATCACACAGTTGGTTTGGAAACCAGCTCGTTGAAAAGACTGTTCAAAGCCCAAGCGAAGGCCGCCGATGCCTGCAAACAAATCAATAAATCTAACTTCCTGCATATTGCGTTTTATGTTTCTTGGTTCGGTAAATAACGACAGGTTCCGAAATAAGGTCAGCGGTTATTTCTGGTACAAAATTTTTGCATCCGATGGCATTGAGACATTGAATCAAAAAGGCAGCGCTAAATGTCCCCCTACTGATTTTGCTGTCTATGCTTGACTTGGTTTCACTAACACCGATATTTTGAAGAAGCAATACCAAATCATCGGTCGAGATGCCCCGACGTACCAATTCAGACTTCAATAGCCGCTTGACTTTATCGTTCCAGTCTGTTTCTTTCATGCTACAAATTTGATTTAATTTTTGCATATTTGCAAAATATTATTAATTTTCGACAAAAATATCCTATACTTAATCGAATAGATTAATTTTGCAAAAACCCTTTTTGTATGTTTCATTTCATTCATTTTCAGCATATTAGAAAAGCCTTGCAGCGACTCCAAATTTCTCGCTTCTTACTCCTCAGCATCTTACTCTCCGCGCTTCTCACTTCTCACGTCTCATTCGTGGTCATGGCCCAGCAGCCTCGCACCTATTGCAATCCGATGAATTTGGACTATGGCTTCACGCCCATTCCCAATTTTTCGGAAGCAGGCCGTCATCGCGCCACTGCCGACCCTGTCATCGTCAATTTCAAAGGAACGTATTTTCTGTTTTCGACCAATCAGTGGGGCTATTGGTGGAGCAAAGATTTGGACAAGTGGAATTTTGTGAGCAGGAAGTTTTTGCTGCCTCACAACAAGGTCTATGACGAACTCTGCGCGCCCGCCGTCTGGGCGATGGGCGATACGCTCTACGTGATAGGCTCTACCCATACCAAAGAGTTTGCCATCTGGAAAAGCACTAATCCCACCGTGGACGACTGGAAAATCGCCGTCCCTGCCTTTGAAGGAGCAGCTTGGGACCCGTCCTTTTTTTATGACGATGACAAACGCCTCTATCTGTACTACGGTTCGAGCAATTTTTACCCCACTTATTACCGCGAAATCAACCCCCAAACGCTCCAACCGATGGGTGAAAAGCAAGAACTCATCCGCCTCCACGACGACCTCCACGGCTGGGAGCGTTTTGGCGAGTACAACGACAATATTTTCCTCAAACCCTTTATCGAAGGCGTGTGGATGGACAAACACAACGGCAAATACTACCTCCAATACGGCGCGCCGGGGACGGAGTTTAGTGGCTACGCCGATGGGGTCTATGTGGCCGACAAACCGCTGGGGCCATTTACGTACCAAAAACACAACCCGTTTTGCTACAAGCCTGGGGGCTTTGTGCGCGGGGCTGGACACGGGGCGAGTTTCAGAGACAACTACCAAAATTGGTGGCACGTAACTACGGGCGTAGTGGCCGTCAAAAACAACTTTGAGCGGCGGTTGGTGCTATTTCCGACGGGTTTTGACCGAGACAGCCTGATGTATTCTCACACGGCTTTTGGCGATTATCCGCATTATTTACCCAACCAAAAACTGACCCATTTGGAAGAAGCGACAACGCTAAAAAGTGCGCTTTTTACGGGGTGGATGCTGCTCAACTACAACAAACCCGTGCAGGTATCGTCGTCGCTGAGTGGACATACCCCCAACTACGCCGTGGATGAAGACATCAAGACGCATTGGAGCGCGGCTACGGCCAATCGCGGCGAGTGGATTCAGAGCGATTTGGGCGCGGCAAGTACCGTTCACGCCGTCCAAATCAACTATGCCGACCAAGACGTGGATTCGATGTACTTGGGCAAATTCAACAATATCTATCACCAATACCGCCTTTGGCACTCGTTGGATGGTAAAAAATGGCAGCTTTTGGTGGACAAAAGCCAAAACAAAACGGACGTTCCCCACGACTACGTCCAACTCCCCAAACCCATCGAAACGCGCTACATCAAACTTGAAAATATCAAAATGGCGACGGGGAAGTTTGCACTGAGCGGTTTGCGGGTGTTTGGCAAAGGCAAGGGCAAAGTGCCAGAACAGGTGAAGGGATTTATCGTGTTGCGTCAAGAAGACGACAAGCGCAACGCTTGGCTGAAATGGTATCCTGTGAGCGGGGCGCAGGGCTATCATCTCTACTACGGTATCGCCCCCGACAAACTCTACAACAGCATCATGGTGTTGGGCAAAAACGACTACAACCTCAAATCGTTGGACAAAAACACAACCTATTATTTCAGCATTGAGCCATTCAACGAAAACGGCACAGGCCCCCGCACACCCGCCTCAAAGGTTCTGTGAGTTTTTTATAACCAACATCCCGTCAAAACTTAAATCAACAAAACCTTTGTTTGTCTATTTCTTGAGGGTGATGGTTATTTGTGTCGGGACTTTGTGGAAGCGGTACTTTTTGATGGATAATCTAAGAATTTTGGCGTGAAAATAATAACTTTGTACGCATTGCCCACAGTGCCAATACACGCCCCTTTTTGAACAAAGATGATTACAAATACCCCTGAAACTATGGACATAGCACCGATAGAAGCGATACGCTTATCAGACAGCAACGCGGCAATGATAGCTCCTATCAAGCTAAAATCTGACAATAGTGCGCTCAGTATTTTAGAAGCAGCTCTATCAGAAGCAAAAATTTTGTACTGCAAACCCGAACAACTGGTGGGTGGTTTTGATGGAAAAGCAGATTTACTCTTGCCAAAATACAAAATAGCCATTGCCTTCAACCAACAGCCTCAGCACCTTCAAAACGATTGGAAAATCTTTTACGTATCTCCTGAAAACGTAGAAAAAAGCATTGATGATTGCCTCCATTACATCAAAAATCAGGAGCAAACCCACAAACACAAATTTACCTTCGTGGATTTGTTTGCGGGAGTAGGTGGTTTCAGGATTCCGCTCGAAGCACTCGGTGGTCGGTGTTTAGGGTTTTCGGAAATTGATAAAAAGGCCATTGAGACTTACAAAACCAATTTCTTTGACACCATCAATCCCGACGAATTGGAGCTTGGTAGCGTCACGCAATTGGGCAAATTGCCTTTTGAAAATATTGATTTAGTGGTAGGGGGAGTGCCGTGTCAATCGTGGTCGGTGGCGGGCAAAATGCGCGGTTTTGACGACCCGCGCGGCAAACTCTGGGAAGACACCATCAGAATTGTAGAATTGAACCAACCCAAGACGTTTATTTTTGAAAATGTGAAGGGCTTAATAGACCCCCGCAACAAAGAAAACCTCAATTTGATAGTGCAAGGTTTTGAAAAAATAGGCTACACTGTCAAGTACAAACTCCTAAATTCGTATGATTTTGGGCTTCCTCAAAATCGTGAACGGATTTACATTGTAGGGATTCGCAATGATTTTGCCGACACTAACTCTTTCCGATTTCCCACCGAAAAAGCCCGCAAATCGTACCTCTACGAAATCATTGAGGGATTGGAAGGCGACGGATACTTGCCCAAAAAAGAGAAAATAGAGCCGTTAGACTTGTTTGGTGAGCGCGTACCTGTGAGCCGCAATCGCTTTCAAAAAGTCAACGAGTTGAACGATTTCTTTGTTTTTTGCGACACCCGCAACGGCCACACCACCATTCACTCGTGGGACATGATAGACACCACCGAGCGCGAAAAAGAGATTTGTTTGACAATACTCAAAAATCGCCGAAAACAAAAATACGGCAATGCCGACGGTAACCCGCTCTCGTTTGCTCACTTGAAAGCCTTGATTCCCAATTTAGCAGAAAGTGAACTGACCCCGTTGATTGAAAAAAATATTGGTACTCTGACAATTTTAGTGGACTATAAAAAGAAAGCCATAGCTCTCAGTCTAAGATGCTTGAAATTGGGTATTCCGAAGGAGAACCTTTT
>JALOLW010000173.1 GCA_025455795.1 Spirosomataceae bacterium | reverse complement strand
CCAAAGACAGTTCAGCCGTCGAAAATATCATCACCACCCACGATGAACTTTTCAAAGCGTCTTTAAATTTACAAGTTTCGGTGGCGGCAAAAGAGGTGCAGTCGTATGCGTCAGCCCTCAAAAAAGGGTTTAGTCTTACGCAGAAATATGGATTCTTGACCACCAACCACTTGCTGCAAATCTTGGATATACTTGAACCCAACAACGGGGCGATTCGGCGTTTGGCTGGCACTGTCTTGAAAAATCAGCAAACGGGCGAGGTAGTATATACGCCGCCACAAGACTACGATACCATCGTCAGACTACTTTCTAATTTAGAACAGTTTATCAACAACGACGACATGGCCGGGTGGGACAATTTGGTAAAAATGGCAGTAATTCATTTTCAATTTGAGAGTATCCACCCTTTTTATGATGGTAACGGGCGTACGGGACGCATTTTGAACCTGTTATATCTCTGCCTCAAAGGTTTAATGGACGTGCCAGTGCTGTACTTGAGCCGTCATATTGTCAATAACAAAGGGCAGTATTACCAAAAACTACAAGCCGTAAGAGATAATAATAACTGGGAAGATTGGCTGTGTTTTATGCTTGAAGCAGTCGAAAAAACTGCTCTTTATACCATTGATTTGATAAAAAAAATTGGGCATTTAATGAAAGACACAAAAACCTGGTGTCAGGAAGCGTTTCCCAAAATCTACAGTCGAGAACTGGTGGACAATCTATTCAAACACCCCTACACAAAAATTGAATTTGTAATGCACGACTGCCAAGTGTCGAGACTCACGGCCACCAAGTATTTAGAGGTTTTTGTGGAGGCGAAAATTCTGCTGAAAGTGCGCATGGGCAAAACCAATTATTTCATCAATCAAGCACTTTTAAACTTGCTCATATCACCCTCATAATGGATTATTCATCACTTGTCACTCACATCACTCAAAATGAAAGCCATCATTATAGACGATGAACCCGACTGCGTGCGCTTGCTGGCGTTGCAGCTCAAAATGTACTGCCCCCAAGTAGAGGTAGTGGCCGAATGTACCAGCAGCGAAGACGGCCTTCGGGCCATTCGGAGCGAGGCCGTTGATTTGGTATTTTTGGACATTGAAATGCCCAAAATGAACGGTTTTCAGGTGTTGGAAGCCGTCGGCGACTTGACGTTTGCGGTGGTCTTTGTCACGGCCTACGACAAATTTGCCGTCAAAGCCTTCAAATTCAGTGCCATAGACTATCTACTCAAACCCACCGATGCCAAAGATTTGCAAGCAGCAGTGCAGAAAGTAGAGCGCAGCCGTCGCACCGACAGCCGCCAACTCGAACTGCTCAAACAGCAGTTGCAAGTCAATTCGCCACGGCCTTTTCCCGACAAGATTGCGCTGCCGCACCAAGAAGGGGTGATTTTTGTAGAACTCAGGAACATACTTTACTGCGAAGCCGACGATAACTACACGCGGTTTTTTGTAACAAACGGCCAAAAATACTTGGTTTCTAAAACCCTGCGGGACATTCAAGAAACGCTCGAAGAACGCAACTTTTTGCGCGTCAGTCGGCAGCACCTCATCAACCTCGACCACATCGCCAAGTTTATGAAAGGTGAGGGCAGCTACGTTGTCATGACAGACGGCACGAGCATCACCGTGGCCCGCAGCCAAAAAGAAAAATTGGTAGAGCGGTTTGGGTGGTTGTAAGGTTGTTGTCTGTTTGATTTACATGGCGTATCAATAACTCAAAATCGTAAACTCGGTGCGGCGATTTTTTTGGTGTTCTTCCTCGCTCTTGGCGTCTTTGATGATGAGTTGGGTTTCGCCGTAGCCTTTGGCCACAAGTCGCTCTCTATCAATGCCTTTCAGTACAACGTAGTCCACTGCCGACTGAGCGCGGTTTTGCGAAAGTTTGATGTTGTAGGCGTCCGAAGCGCGGTTGTCGGTGTGTGAACTCAACTCAATCCGCACCGTAGGGTTGTCTTTGAGGATTTGTACCAACTTATCCAATTCAACGGCGGCATCTGAACGGATGTTGTATTTGTCCAAATCATAGTAAATATTGTCAAGGACAAAAGTCTTGTTGATGGCCAAACGGTCGAGCCTGACGGTCATTTTGAAAGTGGTGTCCATGACGGCTTTCTTACGGAAAATCTGCGGAATGGCTTTGCCCGCCATCGTAAAAGGTTCACGTTTGGTAATAAACCCTGTTCTTTCAAACAGCAAGCTGTAGTCTTTTCCTTCTTCGAGCGTAAACGTGCCAAAAATCCCCTCTTTTTTGCTGATGCCTTCGCCCACGAGCGTGTCAGAAGGTACTTCATACATGCGCACGATGGTCGAGTCTATCGGGAGTTCGGGGGCTTCGTTGGTCAGTACCAATCCTTCCAAGAAATAATTGACGATTTTTGGCGGTTCGGGTTTGCCAATCAGCTTGCGGCGGGGGTCGTCCAAAGGTAGTTTTTCAAGTTCTGCCAACTGCGTTGAATCCAACCCAACGCTTTCATCCTCAAATAGATAAATGTCATCGTCTCCTTTGCCACCCGTGCGGTTGGAAGAGAAAAAGCCAAAGCGCATGTCCTCGTCGGCAAAGACCATCCCGAAATCATCGAAGCGAGTGTTGATAGGCGCGCCTACGTTTTCGACCGTAATGACTCCCTGCGAGCGTATTGCCACAAAAACGTCGAGTTTACCCAATCCTGGGTGGCCGTCGGAAGCAAAATAAAGTTTAGAGTCTGGCCCAACGTAAGGAAACATCTCATCGCCGGGCGTGTTGATGTCTTTGCCCATATTGACAGGACGGCTAAAACGTCCCGAAGCGTCCATGTTGGCGCGGTAAATGTCTATGCCACCCACACCACCGGGGCGATTGGAACAAAAATAGAGAGTGCGCCCGTCGCGCGAGAAAGCGGGGCTACCGTCCCACGAGGCCGAATCACTCACGGGAATCAAGCGCGGTTCTACCCACTGTCCATTGACAAAACGGCTCAAATACAAGTCCACGTCGGCAGCACCTTTCTTTTTGCCCGTATTGCCCCGCGCAAACACCACCGTTTTGCCGTCTTTGGTAAAGGTCACGTTGGCTTCATTGACACCTTCCAAAAACAATCCTTTGCTAAACGGTTCGGGGTCGCCTTTGGTTTCTTCGTAGTTTTCGGCGAGTTTGACCTTATAAATCCCCGTCATGGGCATTCCGTTGGTCTTGTATTGGGTTTCTTTGCGCGAAGCGGCAAAAATCAAATCTTCATCTTTGACAAAGGGCGAAAACTCCGCGCCGGGGGTATTGAGTTTTTCTAAATTTTGGATGCGGTAAAAAGTCTTACGCTGTTGGATAACGTCAATGGAGCGGAGGGTGTAGAGTTCGCGGTTGGCTTTTTCCACAAAAACCTTGTTGGTAGGGCTGCTTGCCAAATATTTTTCCAACTGTTTGGCGGCTTCGGCGTATTCGCCAGCGGCTTTGAGCGCGAAAGCGTAGTGATACGGGACTTCGGGAATGGTAAGGCCTCCGTCAATGGCTTTTTTGTAATAGGGAGCCGACAGCTCGAAGCGGTTGGACATCCGAAACGACTCGGCCAAAAGAAAATTGGCACGGGCAGCTTCATGGTTGGCGTCGGCGGCTTTGCGTAAGTCTTTGATAGCCAAGTCGTACTCGCCATTCTCAAACTTCCGAACACCCTGGCGGAAGACAGACTGAATGGAGTTGCAGGCGGTCAGGACGCCGACCAAAAAAATCAAAACAGCGGAAGATATAAATGAATGCTTTTGCATAGAAATCAAGGGCAACAAATCGTTCGGGGCTAAGTTAATAAAAGAGTTTTTCTCTGCTTACACTTAACGCAAAAAAACTTTAATTGTTGCAATCAGCCGTGAGGCTCACCAATAAAAAAGCACGAGACTCTGCCTCGCGCTTTCTGTTGCATTGTCGAAAATTCACGTTAAAATATCCAACGGAAGAAAATATAGAGCGTAAACGACAAGAAAATCGAAACGGGCAAGGTCAAAACCCAAGCCGTGAGGATGTTACGGATGGTTTTGGCTTGGAGGTTTTTGATGCCTTTGCTCGCCACCATCGTTCCTGCAATACCCGACGACAACATATGGGTCGTGCTCACGGGCAAGCCCAAAGCCGATGCCAACCCAATGCCCATACTCGCCACTAACTCTGCCGATGCCCCCTGCGCATAGGTAAGGTGCGACTTGCCGATTTTCTCGCCCACGGTTACAACGATACGTTTCCAACCCACCATTGTCCCGAGTCCCAATGACAACGAAATCATCAACACTACCCAAAACGGTGCGTAGTCGGTCATGCGGCGAAGGCCCTTTTTCTCGTCGGTGTTGTCTTTGATAACTTTTTTGTCGGCATCACTCAGATTGACCGATTCGCTGTCGGTGAGTTTTTTGAGGCTACTGTTAATCACCAAAATATCGCGGCGCGCTTCCAGTCGGTTGTTGGCGTTGATATTACCATTGGGACTGGCGGCGATGAGTTGTTTCAAATCGGTCGCGCTTACTTGGATTTTATTGATACGTTTTTTGTCTTCAATTCCGACAAGTGACGTGTCTATCTTGCTCACTGTCTGCTCGATAGCGGCGAGATTGGTTTTGACCAAATTGGCGTCAATCTCGCCGTTGAGGGCGAAGTACGCAGGCACAATCCCAATCAAAATCAGCATCACCAAGCCCACGCCTTTCTGGCCGTCGTTGTTGCCGTGGAAAAAACTCACGCCCGTACAAGTCAAAATCAAAATAGTCCGAATCCAGAGCGGGGGTTCTTGGTTTTTCTTGGGTTCGCTGAATACTTGGTCGCGGGCTTCTTTGTTGAGGGCGCGGCGCAACACAAACATCAGAATCACGGCCAAACTGAAACCCACGAGCGGTGAAAGAAGGAGTGATGCAAAGATTTCGGTGGCTTTTGTCCAATTGACCCCCGCTTCGTCGGAGGCTTCGGGCATGACCGAGAAAGCCAAGCCCACGCCCAAAATTGAACCAATCAAGGTGTGCGAACTCGACGAGGGCAAGCCAAAAAACCACGTGCCGAAGTTCCAAATGATGGCACTGAGCAGCAACGCCAGCACCATCGCTATGCTATGATAAATGTTTTGGTCTATGAGTAGCTCCACGGGAAGCAAATTGACAATGCCCATAGCAACGGCAATACCGCCAAAAATCACCCCCAAAAAATTACAAAAGCCCGACCAAACGACGGCTACGGTGGGTTTGAGGGAGTTGGTGTAAATCACCGTGGCAACGGCGTTGGCGGTGTCGTGGAAGCCATTGACAAATTCAAAGATACAAGCGCACAAAACGCAAATGAAGAGCAGAATAAAGATGTCCGTTTCTAAGCCAAACATGATAGGTGTTGATTTAATGAAGATTACGACGCAAAAGTATCACAATCAATCGGTTTCAATGTTAAGTAATTGTTATCTAAAATCAAAAATTAAACTGGGCTTGCAAGCGAAGAAGATTGCCTTTTTGGTGATTGTTGGGGTTGGCACTGTCTTCAAAGGTACGGTCAGAAATGGTGTACAGCGTGGTGAGTTCAAAGTAATCTCTCAACTGCCACTCAATGCCTATTTCCCAATCTTTGACAATGTAGCGACGAGCGTCCAACTCTTGTTTTTTCCCACCATGATAGTATTGATATTTCACAAAAGGCGTTAGCGTGTGATTTGTACTCTTGTAGCGATACATCGTTTGGGCGTAGCCGCCGCGTAGATTTTGGAGGCGGGTTTGCATGGTAGTAGGGTCAAATTCTGGCCCTTGTCCGATGTTGTATTCAGCCTGAAAGCCAAAGGGTTGAGGATAAACAACAAGCGTAGCCGCCGCCCGTCTATCGTCAAAAAGCGTTTGCGTACCTTTGTTAGCCGAACCTTTTTCGATGGTGTATTTTCCCGTATAGCCTTGGACGCTTGCTTCGATGATTTGCCCGTTTTTGAGCATCAACGGATACGTCAGTCGGGCTACAAAGTGGGAATTATTGTTGAGTTCGACTCGATTGGCCGTTTGTCCGTTGTACACCCCCACTCCCAGCACGCCGTAATCGCCGCTGCCTTTAAGTCCAGAGCGAACCAAGTAAGCAAAACGCTCGCGGATAGCCGCATTGGCCCAGTAAAAAAACACCCCAAGGTCGCGCTCGTTGGCTACGGGACTATTGATAGCATCGGCGCGGTCCAAGGCGAGTCGGTTTTGTGAAGACTGCATATTTTCAAAGCCGTAGGGAACTTTGCTTTGCCCTACCCGAAACCGAAATTCTTTTTTGGAATCCAGTGCCAGGTCGAAATAAGCATCGCGGACTTGGAAACTGTGCTGAAACGTGCCGCTGACGTTGGAGGCAAAATCAGGTTGAACGTAGATATACAAACGGTCTGACACATCTCCCGAAAAAATCAAGCGTCCACGTCGGATAAAGAAGCCGCCGTTTTCTCCCCAGGAGCGGTCGCACTGCTCGCATTTGAGTTTGGAGTTGGTTTCCAGCAGCCGATTGTAGCGGATTTGGGTGTAGCCTCGAAGCGAAATCCGTTCAAACCACTTTTTGGGCGTTTCAATCTTTTTGGGGGGAGTTTCGGGTAGGGTAGGGGACTGACTATGAGTAGTTTTGGCAAAAATCATCCCTACCAAGAAAGTAATACTTCCTAAGTAAATTTTCATTGCGGGGTACGAATCTTATTGGTGTCTTTGTGTCAAATGTGCGGCAAAGGTAGAGGGATGTTTTGGATAGGAAGTAATTTACAATATTACCAAATTGTTAAATTTATGTTATATTTCAAAAGGCAATCCCGCAGGCATCTTAACGAGCCTGCGGGATTGGGGTGAATTACCGTTTGCGGTCGAAGTTGTAGCCCAGCGTCACGAAGAAAATTTGGGATTCCATGCCTGCGTAGGGGCGGGCGTTGCCTTCACCAAATTCGGGATTGAGAAAATCGTTGAGATAATACTGCACTTTGAGGCCAAAACCGCTTTTGGTCTGAAAACCAGCAAATAAGGCGGGCATAAAAGCATTGGTGCGGTTGCTAAACCACTCGTTGAACTTGTCCACTTTCTCGCCGTTGATGAAGGTTTTCTCTTTGTAATTAATCGCCAACGCGGCCTCTGCCCCGCCGTAGAAATAAAACTTTCGCAAGTCACCGATTTTGATACCTACTGGTACGCCCACGGCATACACGCGCTGCTTGTACTTAAAATCGTCGGTGCGTACTGTACCTACGATGCTTTCTTCGGTAATCATGCCGATGTTGGTCAGATTGAGACCCGCAAACACGCCGAGGTTTTTACCCAGGTCGTAGTTGGCGTTGGTGCCTACGTTGAAAAACATCGTAAAACGTGGAATCGAACTGATTTCTTGGCCGTTGCGCGCTACCCGTGCAAAAGACAATAAACTGGCGTTGCCTCCTTTGGTGTAATAGACGCTTGAGTGGCGGTCATCGTCGCGGTCGTCGTCTTGGGCAACTAAGATGCCAAAAGTAAAAATAAGGGCTGCGAGGGTTAAAAAGGATGTTTTCATGGCTATTACTGATTTTTTTAGGTTAATTGATTGATTTTCGTAAGCAAGATGCAACCAAAATGCCGAGTGGTTGCGTCAACTGTACCAACGGTCAAAACTCCGTGATAAACGCATCGAAAGCGTTGGCGAACGGCAAAGATTAAGTAGTTACGGTTTGCACCTTGCTTTTGATTTCAAACCTATTTTTAACCCAATCCCCACGAGAAAAGCGATAGCCTTGTCTCAAAAAAATAAACTCCCCTCTGGGGTAGGGGGCTTAAACACTAATGAAAAAACTGACAATGGCGATGTTGCTTGCGGTGGTGACAATCGGGGCGTTTGCCCAAAAGAAAAAAGCCGCAACCAAAGAAAAAGACGCGATTTTGGTCTTTGCCAAAACCAAAGGATTTCGGCATCAGTCTATTCCCAAAGGAAAACAGACGTTGATGATGCTGGGGACTCAAAACAATTTTCGGGTGGATACCACTGAAGATGCCGCTGCATTTACCCTCGAAAACCTCAAAAAATACAAAGCGGTG
>JALOLW010000172.1 GCA_025455795.1 Spirosomataceae bacterium | reverse complement strand
ATTCAGCCCGAACACATCACCCGTGGTGAATAATTGCATCTACCCACAGCCGTACCAAACGCCGTTCTGCCGTCTGCTTTAAAACCAGCATTCGACTCATGCGCAAATAATAAACGAGTCCACCCGCGCAGTGAGTAAAGACTTAAATAGTGCCAGTTAGCACTTTTAGTTGCGCTATCCAACCTTTTTGTTGTGTGTGAACATTAGTCGCGTCTTGCCAACACCTCTCGCCAAACACTTTCCAAAACAGGAATACCGTTTTGGCTATTTTTGAGTCTGGTCGCCAAAACACGCTCTCCGGGGTACGAAATTTGATGCTGTGAACTGATAGGAACAGACTGTTTGTAATCATGAATGATGGCATCAATCGTAGCCGAGATGCTCGAATAATTGGCCAATTTTGACGTATCAATGGCAATAAACACCTGCGACGACGCCGTTTCTGCGGGTTTCTGCGCGATTTGGTGCGTGGCCAATCCGTTGGCTAAGATGGCCGCCAAAACGTCCAACAAAAACGACAAACCTGCCCCCTTCCAAAAGCCAATGGGCAGTGACCGCCACGAGTCCAGAATCAAACTGGGTTCGGTTGTGAGATTGCCCGCTTTGTCGTAGCCACCGACTACCGATAGTTTTTCATTTTTCAAAACTGCCAATTCCATCGCCCCAAACGAATACTGCGACATGGCCATGTCCAAAACCAACGCTTCGTCGGCGTAAGGAGTCGCAAAAACGAGCGGGTTGTTTCCTAATTTTGGATTTACCGCCCCCCAAGCGGGCATATTGGCGGTTGTGTTGGTCCAGCCGATAAACGTAAACCCTGCTTTGGCGGCTTGCCAACCATACGCCCCACCACGCATCCAATGGTTTGTATGCGAGAGGGTTACGCACCCAATGCCATTTTTTTGAGCCAATTTCATCGCCCGATTGGTGGCAAAAATGGCGTTGGAAGGCCCCGCGCCCAAATTGCCGTGCCACTGCTCTATGCTCCCAAAACGGTGCAGTCGGGTAGGTTTGGCCTCTGGTATGACGTAGCCCTTCCGAACGTAGTCCACAAAGCGCGGAAAGCGATTGATACCGTGCGTATAAATACCATCTACGCTATTTTGCGTAAAAACTGTAGCACACTCTTCGGCTCGTTTTTTCGGGAATTGGTGCTGCCAAAGGATGTTTTTCAGGGTTTTCTGCATTTCGTCAGCAGAAATATAGAGTTGTTTCGGAGGTAACATAGTATGGGTTTATGATTTCAGATTACAAAGAAACCATCGCTTTGATGACGCGCGTGGCAGGGTCAAGCCACTGATTGAAAACGTGGGGTAGCGCGTCAAAATCAGCACGGTGTGTCAGCCAGGGAGTAGTGTCAATTTTGTTCGTTTCGATGAGTTTTATAATGTTCTCAAAATCTTGTGGCAGGCTATTTCGGCTGGCCAAAAGCGTCAATTCACGGCGGTGAAAAAGCGGGTCATCAAAAACAACCTCCCCGATAAACAAGCCCACAAACACCAGTTTCCCCCCAAAACAGACGTAATTGAAGGCTTTTTTCATTGAATCTGGATTGCCAGTAGCATCAAAAACAACCGTTGGCAAAGAGCCATCGAAGTGGGTCCTTAGTTGTTCCGTTGAAAAACCTTCCGAGCCGTTTATCGTTTCATCAACCCGCATTTGCTGTTTGGCAAAATCCAACCGTTCCTTGTTGATGTCCAATGTCACGACTTTTGCCCCTTCAATTTTGGCAAACTGCATGACGGCCAAGCCAATAGGCCCCGCCCCAATCACCAAAACCAAGTCTTGGGCCGATACCCCTGCCCGCTGCACGGCGTGAGAACCAATGCTCAACGGCTCAACCAAAGCCAATTGCTCACAATTTAAAAGGGCTGAACTGTGCAGCTTGGCGTAAGGTACTTTCAGGTATTCGGCCATACCACCGTCGGTATGGACACCCAACACGGCTAAGTTTTCGCAACAATTGCCCTTCCCGTTACGACAAGATTGACAAGTACCACAATTCAAATAAGGTTCAATCGCCACGTTGTCGCCTATTTTCACAATACCTGTTTCGGCGCCCAACGCCACCACTTCTCCGCCCAATTCATGCCCCAGTACGCGGGGATAGCCAAAAAATGGTTGTTTACCCCGAAAAGCGTGATAGTCCGTGCCGCAAATCCCAATTTTTTTGATTTTTACCAAGGCTTCATTGGCGGCCAGGTGCGACGGTGGGTCTTGCTCACAACGTTGAAAACTGAAAGGTTTTTCTAAAATAAGGGTTTTCATTCTTTTGTTTTAAACGTCTAAAATATGCCTGCCTCTTTCTCCAATCCGTTGCAGCGTTTCTTGCGTAATGTACCTTTTTTGGTCAATCTGTTGTGGTTGGTCACGAGTACAAAAATAACTGTGAATACTACCGCGGTCTTGATTGGTGAAATTGGGATGTTTTGACTGTAAAAGTAGAGTATAGAGGTAAAAATACCCGTTGTTTTGTGTTTTGGGGAAATCAAACGAAATGCTAACTTTGTAGCTTGAACGCCCAAAACACAGCCAAAGATTCACCTAACCAGAGAATGAAATTCATTTTTACAGCCACTTTTCTGCTCACTTACTGCGTCTCAATGGCCCAAAAAAACGCGGTTACGGGCAGAATCCAAGACAATACTTCTCAAAAGCCCTTACTTGCCGCCACGGTTCAAGTCAAACGACTGGTCAAGGTCGTAGCCAACGGCGACTATACCTACAACCGCACCGATTTTGGCGGCACCAATTCCGACTCACTCGGCCAATACCGCCTCCAACTCCCCAACGGCGAGTACGTTCTTGAAGTGTCGGCGGTGGGGTACGCTACCAAGTCGCGCTACCTCAACCTGCGCCGAAGTGTGGAAATTGACTTTGAACTTTCGGAGAAAATCAACCAACTCGACGACGTAGAAATTCGGACTCAAAAGGCCGAAAGTAACGTTAAGTCGGTGGAAATGAGTACCATCAAAATCAACATGCAGTCGCTCAAAACGACACCGATTGTGTTTGGAGAAAGCGACATCATCCGCGCACTTACCTTGCAGCCGGGCGTGACCAACGTAGGCGAAGGCGCGGGCGGGTTCAGCGTGCGCGGCGGGCGAACTGACCAAAATTTGGTCCTGCTCGACGACGCCCCGATTTTCAACACTTCGCACTTGTTGGGGCTGTTTACGAGCATCAACGCCGAGGCGGTACAGAGTGCCACGCTCTACAAAAGTGGTATTCCAGCGCGGTACGGAGGGCGGCTTTCGTCGCTGCTCAACATGACGACCAAAACAGGCCGCGAAGAAAAACGCACCGCCGTAGCCGTGGGACCTATCAGCAGCAACGCGCTCATCGAACGACCCTTTGCCAACAAAAAAGGCTCGCTCATGCTCGCAGGCCGTGGCGCGTATCCCAACTGGATGATTAATGCTTTCCCTAAACGATTTGAAGGAAGCAAGGCTTCTTTTTATGATTTCAATGGCTCACTCCAATACCGCCTCAACACCCGCAACTCTCTCACAATCACGGCTTACCAAAGTGGCGATGCGTTTAAGTTCCCCGAAGATACGTCGTATTTTTGGCGGTCACGGGTAGCGACGGCGCAGTGGGGAGCGCAGTTAGGCTCGAAGCTATCTATCACCACCAAAGGCATTTTGAGTCATTACACCTACGGGGTCAAAGGACTCACGGAAGGTTTTGAATACCAACTCAACGCCCGCATCAGACACCACGAGTTGCGTACCGATTTGTTGTACCAACTCACCGACAAGCACCGCTTTGAAGCAGGAGGCAACGTCATCTTTTATCGGTTTTCGCCCGGCACAGTACGACCTACGGCCACAGGTTCGGCCATCAATGAGCGGCAGTTGGCCGACGAGTACGGACGCGAGTCTGCCGTTTATCTGAGCTACGACTGGGACATCAGCAAGCGCGTATCGCTCCAAGTAGGTGCGCGATATTCGATGTTTCAAAACGTCGGCGGCAGGGTTTTGACGTATCAACCCAACCAACCCCTCGCCGTTGAAAGTATCGCCGATACGCTGCAATTTGGCAGAAATGAGGTCAATTTTAACAACGGAGGCTTTGAACCACGGGCTTTGCTCAAAGTAGAGTTGGCCGACAACAAATCCGTCAAACTTGGCTACAACCGCACGCGCCAATACATGCACTTGATTACCAATACCACGGCGATTTCGCCCGTGGACTACTGGAAGTTGGCCAATCGCTACGCGCCACCGCAGCAGGCGCATCAGGTGTC
This sequence comes from Spirosomataceae bacterium, assembly GCA_025455795.1. GTDB lineage: Bacteria > Bacteroidota > Bacteroidia > Cytophagales > Spirosomataceae > Runella. Next base: position 3,782 of record JALOLW010000172.1, on the reverse strand, counting down.
GTTGGGGTATTATCAAAACCTCCAAGACAATACCTTCATCACGAGCGTGGAAGGTTTTTACAAAGAAATGACGCAGTTGATAGAGTACAAAGACGGTGCCTCACTGCTGCTCAATGAACACTTGGAAACGGAGCTTTTGCCCGCCATTGGGCAGTCTTACGGCGTGGAAGTAAGCCTCCAAAAGACCAAAGGCCGCTTGACGGGCTTTGTCAATTATACGTGGTCGCGGTCGTTGGTGGCGGCGCGTAGCGAGTTTGCCATCGAACAAATCAACCAAGGACAGTTTTATCCGTCTATTTTTGATAAGCCCCACAATCTCAACGTATCGGCACAGTGGTATTTGGGAAGCGGCTGGACGGGCTCGACCAATTTTATGTACCAAACAGGCCGCCCCCTCACCTACCCCGATGGCCAGTATGTGTTCAACGACAACCTCATTTTCAACTACTCCACGCGCTTTGCGAGCCGCCTACCCGACTACCACCGCTTGGATTTGTCGCTGTCGTATGATAGTCGCCGCACCAAAGAGCAGAAAAAATACTCGGTCTTGAATATTTCTTTTTTCAACCTTTACGCCCGCAAAAACCCCTATTCAATATTTTTTAGGCAATATCTCGGTGCGCCTCGCTCGTATCGGTTGGCCGTGCTTGGCACGGTTATTCCTTCTGTCACTTTGACAAAATACTGGTAACTTGTCCAAATAGCTCAATACACACTACTCAATACACTTTAAGTAGTACAGCGTATTTAGTTTATAGTATTGAGACGAAAAACACAAAAGTAAAGCACTGAAAATGAGCGTATTATTTAATTCTCAATACACAATACTATTTTCTTAATACACTTTAATACAGTGTTTTGCAAGTTATTTCATGCATTTTGAACCGCAAAGGCGCAAAGACGCTATGTTTTTTACATTCATTCTTAGCGTCCTTGCGTCTTGGCGGTAAAATTAATAATAGAACAAAATTTATAAATCACGGTATTTAATGATGTTTAGACGCATTTTTATAGTCAGTTTTCTGGTATTTTCGTTGATGTCGTGTTTGGACGAGTACAACGTACCGATTCAACAACTCACGGAGCAACTGGTGGTAGAAGCTCGCCTCACCGACGAGGACGTTACGCCTACGCTGCGACTTTCAGTTACGACGCAGTTTGGCACTGCCAGTACTTACAAGCCCGTACAGGGAGCATTGGTCCGAATCACCGACAATACTGGCAAAGCCGTCGTTTTTCGGTCGTCGCCTACGCAGCCGGGGTACTATTTACCGAGTGATTTGAAGTTTCGTGGGCAACCTGCCAACACTTATACACTCTCCATCATCCTCCCCGACGGGCGCGTATTTGAATCTGTACCAGAAACTATGCCCGCATCGGTGCCTATCCAAAACGTGCGCGCTCAGTTTCAAGGTCCTATCACCGAAGGCAAAGTAACCGAACCTGGCTACAAAGTTTTTGTGGATGTGCAAGACCCCAAAAGCACCCAAAACTACTACCGTTGGACCGCTTGGGGAGTACACAAACGCAAATCTACGGGCGTGCGGGTGAGTTTTACGGGAGTCTGCTGTGATGTGTGCTGGGTACGTAAAGACGACAACGCCGTCAATATGTTTTCGGATGCGGGGGTGGACGGTAGCACCCTCAAAGGACGGTTGGTGTTTTTGTCGCCGTTTTATTATTATGGCAAGCACCACGTAGAAGTGACACAATACAATATTTCGCGCAATACTTTCCAGTTTTGGCGACGCTACCAAGAACAACTCCAGCGCACTGGCACTATCTTCGACCCCATCCCCGCGCCCGTCGTGGGCAACATCACCAACAAAGCCAACCCGACCGAATTGGCATTAGGGTATTTTGAGGTGGCTTCCGTCTCTAAAAAAAGATTGGTGATTCCGGGAGATACGTTGGTCGGCAAGCTCATGCCCAACAGTCTTTTTGTTCAAGAAGGCGACTGCATGGCGGCTTATCAATACTCGCTTTACGACATCTTCCCGCCACCAGGCTGGTAAATCGTCACAGAGACCTGTAAACCCTTATCAACTGATTTTCTAATAAACCTCGTTTGGCAATTATCTCTTGATGAATTGAGGATGCTAATGACTCAAAATTAGGGTTTTCTGTACAGATAATTATCCCAGCATGAACAGGGTTATCTTTGTGAAGTTTGATAAAATCTCGGCGATTTAGGGTCAGTAAAATCCGATTTTGAGCAATAGAAAACGCCAAAACTTCCTCATCTGGAATTCGTTGGCTAGCATTGCCAGCTTCCAAAGAAGTCAAAACGTCGTGTCCTAATGTTCGGAGGTATTTTACAACAGGCAACGGAAAATTTTCATTGACATAAAAACTCGCCATTGGTTATGCTGCGTTTTCTTGGATGTCTTGGTCAATTTCTTTTTTATTGGCTTTGTAGTATGCCCAAGCGTTGTTCAAATCTTGTTTGCGAAGGGTGGGATATGCTTCCAACAAAGCAGGGTCATTCATTCCTGTTTTTTTGAAAGAAACCAATGTCCAAACAGGAATTCGGGTACGAATAATACACGCACTTCCTCCACAAACGTGAGGCGTTTTTTCAATACCAGGGAACGTTTCTCCCAACTGTTGGGAAATCAAATAGAGCAATTGCGCTTTCTTCGTTGCTGATAGTTGCGCAAGTAATGACTCAAATTGATTGAACGATAATGTCATCGCTTACTATAATTAGGTTGTTTTACAAAAATAAGAACTCTTTATCAAAACATGACTACTGTTACCAAAAGTTTTCAACGCTGCTGCCTCCTTTTCTTATGTTTTTCGCAGGTATTGTTGGCCCAAAAACCTTCGCAACCCGTCTTGGGGAATCGCTCGGTCAAAATCCTTAAAAAAGGGGCATTTAGCTTCAAAGACCTCAACAAAAACGGTAAACTCGACAAATATGAGGATTGGCGACTGCCCCAAGAAGTCAGAATCAACGACTTAATAGCGCAGATGACGCTCGAAGAAAAAGTAGGTTTTATGCTCATCAGCACCACGCGCCTCAAAGGCGACTGGTCGTTTCAGCCAAACGCGCCCAAAGAGGAAATTACGAGCGAGTTCAACGAAACGGATTTGGTGCAAAACGTCAATATGTTCTCGCGCCAACCGCTTTCTACGCCCATTTTATCGGCGGCAGGGACCACCAAAGCTGTCAATCAGATTCAGCAACGACACTTTATTTTGCGGGCCAATACCTCGGCCAAAATCATGGCCGAGTGGTCCAACAACCTGCAAGCCTTGTGCGAAGCGTCGCGCTTGGGTATTCCTGCCATTGTGGCCTCCAACCCGCGCAATCACATCACCATAGACGCTTCCATCGGGTTGAGCGTGGGGACGACGGTGTTTTCAAAATGGCCCGGCGAACTGGGACTTTCGGCCATGAACGATTTGAAACTCACGCGTGAGTTTGCCGAAATCGCCGCCAAAGAGTGGGCAGCCGTGGGGCTTCGCAAAGGTTATATGTACATGGCCGACTTGGCCACCGAACCGCGTTGGCAGCGCGTAGAAGGCACGTTTGGCGAGAATGCCGACCACGTAGCCAATATGACCCGCGAAATAGTGCTGGGTTTTCAAGGTACCAAACTCAACACCAGCTCGATTGCCCTCACTACCAAGCACTTCCCTGGTGGTGGGCCGCAGGTAAACGGCCAAGATTCACACTTTGAGTGGGGCAAGTACGCGCATTATCCCGGCAGCATGTTGGATTACCACGTCAAGCCGTTCAAGGCCGCCATTGACGCGGGTACGTCGTCTATCATGCC
>JALOLW010000564.1 GCA_025455795.1 Spirosomataceae bacterium | reverse complement strand
CCAAATTGTTGATGAATTTCACGGCCTTGAATGTTACGATGGACATGCCCGTTTGTCCGTAAATTGTTGGTATATTTAGGCGTTTAGACTTGGTGCGCGTTTGAAACGCGCACCAGCAACAAGCACAAATAACCAACCCATGACATTACTTTCTCCGCAAGATTGGCAGCAGCAAGGCCAGTATTTCAAGTATAAAAACCACCAGGTTTTTTACCGCACAGCGGGCGTGGGCGAGCCGTTGGTATTGATTCACGGCTTTCCCACGTCGTCGTGGGATTGGTACAAAGTTTGGGACAAACTCGCTCAAAACTACCATGTTATCGCTTTCGACATGACGGGTTTTGGATTTTCTGACAAGCCTCGAAGTTATGAATATTCTATCCACGACCAAGCCGATTTGTTTGAAGCCCTCGCGCGGCATTTGGCCATCAAGCAGTGTCATTTGCTCGTTCACGACTACGGCAACACCGTGGCGCAGGAGATTTTGGCGCGGCATGATGAATCAAAAAATCACGGTTTCCCGAAGATTAACTCCGTCTGTTTTTTGAACGGTGGGCTTTTCCCCGAAATGCACCGCGCGTTGTTGGTACAGAAGATTTTGAAAAGCCCTTTTGGCATTTTTTTGACGTACCTCAACAGCAAAAACACCCTCCGTAAGTCGTTCGAGAAACTCTACGGCCCAGCGGGCATCGAAGCTGCCGAAATAGACGGCTACTGGCAAATCATCTGCCACCAAAACGGGCATCGGCTGTTGCATAAACTGATTCACTACATCAGCGACCGCCGCCGCCACCGAGCGCGTTGGGTGGGCGCGTTGCAACAAACGCACGTCCCGTTGCGCCTCATTGACGGTCCTGAAGACCCCGTTTCGGGTCGCCACTTGGCCGAATACTACTTGGAAATGATACCCAATCCTGACGTGGTACTCATCGAAGGCGCGGGGCATTATCCCCAAACCGAAGCCCCCGAAGCCGTTTTGAAGCATTATTTTGAATTTAGGGACATGCACGTTTGAGACGCGCATCAGTAGAAAACCCTACCTTCTTTCAAAACCGCCCCTGTACGGTCAAATAAAGCGCGCGCGCGTCTGACGGAATAATACCCGGGCCTGGATACGCCTCGGCGCGTCGGGTGAAATAACGTGCATCAAGCAAGTTGTTGATACTCAATTCAGTAGTCAAAAACCGCCAACGGTACGAAGCCGAAAAATCAACCACTTGGTACGCAGGAATAAGCCCCTCCACCGCCGTAGAGGTGCGGCGGGCGTTGGTTGCATCAGAAAAATGCACGGCAGTGTGCGAAAATTGCAAACTCGTCGAGAAAGCATCACGGCGGTAATTTAGCCCCGTTCGGAGCATGACGGGCGGCACCATTTCTACCTTTTTGTTGCGCACGGCGTTGTCTTGCGTATTGATATAGCGGGCGTCAATGAGCGCACCGTTCACAAACCAGTTGAGTTGGTTTTTGCGCTGTGGGCTCAACAAATTGACTTCGCTAAAGGCTTCTACGCCCAAATTGCGGGCATCTGAAATGTTGGTGCGAAGGCGATAATCAAGAAACAAAGGTGGCTGGTCGGCCTTCAAAAGTTGGCCAATGCGTCCGTTGTATTTGACCATAAAAAGCGTAATGTCAAAAATAAACCGTCCTGCCGCGTTGCCGCGCATACCCAAGTCGGTGGTGTAGCCGCGTTCGTCTTGGATGTTGGGGTCCACGGCAAAATTAGGATTGACCACCCGTAGGTCGGTAAAATTGATGGCGCGGTAGTTTTGCGAAATGTTGCCGTAAAATTCCACTTTGGCCGTAGGTTTGTAGCTCATGCCCAGCCCCGCAATCACAAACGAGCGGCGGCGGCGTTGAGAATCGTTCAGTTTGTTGTCCACGATGACATTGCCCGCAAAATCCAGTACGCGCTGTTTGTAATATCCCTCGGCTTGGGTCAGGATATTTTCGTAGCGAATCCCTGGCGTAAGGCTAAGTTTGTCAGATAGATAGAAAATATTTTCGACAAAAACCGCTTGGTTGTAGTTCGGAAAAACATAGTCCGAATTTTCGAGATTGTCGGGATTGAGGTAGCGAAAATCGGCGTCGTTGCCCGCGCTGCCGTCACCTTGTCGGGCGGTGGTAGTGCCTTTGTAGAGCCTTACACCTACCAAAAATACCTGATTTTGTGGACCCATTTTGTAGCGGTGCAACAGCCTCGTTTCGCTGCCTACGTTCCGAAACTGCCCGTCAATGAGCGTGCGCGGACCGCCCAAATCGGCCACGTTGATGCGCTCTAAGTTGCCCAACGATTGGCGTTCGGCCAACAGTCCAAAATTGCGAATGTTGAGTTGGGTACGGGTACTGAACTGATAATCAGCCGAAAACGACAGCAAGTTCCAGCCAATACCAAACCAATTTCTGGCCCGTAACGACTGGCGCGGGTCTTGGGCAAAGGCGGCGTCGGTGAGGCCCCCTGCTTGCTTAGCCAGGTAATCCATGTAAGTGTATTCGGTCGTAAACGAGAGCTTGTCGGTGGCCTTGACGGTAGCCGAGGCAAAAAACGTGTTGGCCGTAAACTGCGAGTTGGGCCGCCAGCCATTGCCCTGTTTGCGTTGATAAAATGCGTAATAATTGACCTTGCCCACCGTACCGCCCGCACTATTGAACGACCCCCAAAAGCCCCAAGGCCCCAGGGTTTGGCGGGTGGTCAGTTCTATTTTTTTGTCAACAGGTCCGCGTTTAAACTTGAAATTCAACATCCCGCCAAACTGCGTTCCGTACTGCAACGAAGCCGCCCCGCGCACAATTTCGATGCGTTCGAGGGCTTCGGCGGGGGGTGTGTAGTAGCTTTCGGGGTAGCCGAGTGCGTCGGCAGAGATGTCGTAGCCGTTTTGGCGGGTGTTGAAATTGGCCGTGCGGTTGGGGCTAAGGCCACGCCCACCAATGCCGAGTTGCAGCCCTACCCCGTCCGATTCCCAGATGTTGAGTCCCGTGATACGGGCATATACTTGGCGCGGGTTATTGGTGGCCAAATTGGCCGTAACGTCTTTTAAAACAATTACTTCCGTTTTTTTTCCTTCATAAATCCCCATGCCTTCT
>JALOLW010000171.1 GCA_025455795.1 Spirosomataceae bacterium | reverse complement strand
TTGCTCTTTGAAAACACTTGCCCCCAAAACAAAAAAAAGGTATGTTTGAGGCACATTCCAAAATCAGTTGTTTTTATTACCTTCAAATCCTTTAAAATCATGTCCAATATGCGTTTTAAGGCCCTCGAAGCCGCCTACAATCGTCCCGCAGTACACGTAGCTGCTCCTTCCGAAAAAGTCACCGAATACTATGGCTCTTATACTTTCAACGACGAAGTAATGAAAGCCTTGCTTACGCCCGAAGCCTATCTCAAAGTATCGTCGGCCACCAAATCAGGCTCTTCGATAGACCGCGAAGTGGCCGACGAAGTGGCCGCCGCCATGAAATCGTGGGCTACCAGCAAAGGGGCCACGCACTACACGCACTGGTTTCAGCCCCTCACGGGCGGCACCGCCGAAAAGCACGACGCTTTTTTTGACATTTCTTCGTCGGGCAAAGCCATCGAAAAATTCAAGGGCAGTGCGCTCGTGCAGCAAGAACCCGACGCATCGTCGTTTCCGAGTGGTGGTTTGCGGGCTACGTTTGAGGCGCGTGGTTACACGGGCTGGGACCCCAGCTCACCCGCGTTTTTGATGGACAACGGCGCGGGCGGCAAAACCCTCTGTATTCCGTCGGTGTTTATCTCGTACACTGGCGAAGCCCTTGATTATAAGACACCTCTGCTGCGGGCATTGCACAAATTGGACCGCGCGGCCACGGCCATCATGTACTATTTTGACCGAAATGTGAGCAAAGTCACCGCAACACTCGGCCCTGAGCAAGAGTATTTTTTGGTGGACAAAGCCCTCTACTACGCCCGCCCCGACTTGATGATGGCAGGCCGCACGGTATTTGGCCACTCGCCCGCGCGCGGGCAGCAATTGGAAGACCACTATTTTGGTTCGATTCCACCGCGCGTCAATGCTTTCATGGTGGATTTTGAGTTTGAGGCGTGGAAATTGGGAATTCCCGTACGCACCCGCCACAACGAGGTCGCGCCGGGGCAGTTTGAGTGTGCGCCCACGTTTGAAGAACTCAACCTCTCGATTGACCACAACGCCTTGCTCATGGATTTGATGCAGAAAGTAGCCGAAAAACATAATTTTAAGGTACTTTTTCACGAAAAACCTTTTGCGGGCATCAACGGAAGCGGCAAGCACAACAACTGGTCTATGATGACCGACACGGGTATCAACCTCCTCGCCCCCAGCACCAAACCCAAAGAAACGCTGCGCTTTTTGACGTTTTTGATGAACGTCGTCAAGGCGGTGCATGACCACGCCGACTTGCTCCGCGCCTCAATCGCTTCGGCGGGCAATGAGTACCGCCTCGGTGCCAACGAAGCTCCACCCGCTATTGTTTCGATTTTTTTGGGCGATGAGCTCATCCGTCTCCTCGAAACCCTCGAAAGCCGCAACGAAGTACAACTCGAAAAAGGCGACAATGTGTTTTACAAGCTCGGTATCACGCGCACGCCTCCGCTCATGCGCGACAACACCGACCGCAACCGTACTTCGCCGTTTGCTTTTACGGGCAACAAATTTGAATACCGCGCCGTGGGTGGCAGTGCCAACAGTGCCTCAACGATGATTGTCTTGAACACCATCGTAGCCAATCAGTTGCAAGAGTTTCGCAAAGAGCTCGAAGCCAAACTCGAAGCAGGTGAGAAGAAAGAACTGGCCGTGGTGGACATTTTGAAAGAATACTACCGTCACAGCAAGCGAATCCTGTTTCAGGGCAATGGCTATTCGGACAATTGGGTGGCCGAAGCCGCGCAACGTGGCCTTTCCAACATCGCCTCTACTCCCATCGCGTTGGGTAAGTACATGACCCCCTCGTCAATAGAAGTGTTTGAAAAAATTGGCGTACTCACGGAGCGCGAAGTACACGCTCGCTACGAAATCGAACTCGAAAATTACATCAAAAAAGTGCAGATTGAGTCGCGGGTGGTGGGGGATTTGGCCCTCAACCACGTGGTTTCGACGGCGGTAAAGTATCAGCATCAATTGGCCCAAACGGCCAAGTCGCTCGTAGAATTGGGCCTTGTAGAAGAAGCCGAACCACTCAAAGATTTGATTCGAGAAATCTCGAAACATATGGTTACTATCAAGCAAGCCGTAAGCGACATGACCGAAGCCCGCAAAAAAGCCAACGGCACCGAAGACATCACCCAAAAGGCGATTTTGTACGGCTCAGAAGTCAAGGAGTATTTTGAGAAAATCCGCTACGAGGTGGACAAACTCGAACTCATCATAGACGACGAAGATTGGCCGTTGGTAAAATACCGCGAGTTGTTGTTTGTGAAATAAAAAAGTCGAAGCAATTTTTATACATTTCTGCCGTCGCAAAGTAGCGACGGCAGAGGTAATAAATCTTAGTTATACAGCGGCACAGTCGCCATCCAGTCGTTTACTTCCTGCTTGACCGCTTCGATTTTGGCGTCGTTTTCGTGATTCATCAAAACCGTATCTATCAAATCCACGACGCGCTCCATGTCGGCTTCCTTGAGGCCGCGCGTGGTCATGGCGGGCGTTCCTACGCGCATCCCTGATGTCACCATCGGCGATTTGGTATCAAACGGCACCATGTTTTTATTGACCGTAATATCGGCTTTGCCCAAAGAGCCTTCGGCAATCTTTCCTGTTAGGCTTTTTGAACTCAAATCAATGAGCATCAGGTGATTGTCAGTGCCACCAGAAATGATTTGGTAGCCTTTGGACACAAACGCCGCCGCCATTGCTTGGGCATTGGCGCGTACTTGGTGGGCGTAGTCGGCATAATCGTCGCTCAAAGCTTCGCCAAATGCCACCGCTTTGGCCGCGATGACGTGCTCGAGTGGCCCCCCTTGTGTACCCGGAAATACCCCAGAATCCAACAACGACGACATCATCCGAATGTCGCCCTTAGGGGTTTTGATGCCAAACGGATTTTCAAAATCGTGGCGCATCATAATCACCCCACCACGAGGCCCCCGGAGGGTTTTGTGGGTAGTAGTGGTGACGATATGGCAGTGTTGGAGCGGGTCGTTGAGCAAGCCTTTGGCAATCAACCCCGCAGGGTGTGAGATGTCGGCCAACAGCAACGCACCGATTTCGTCGGCGATGGCCCGCAGGCGGACGTAGTCCCAGTCGCGGCTGTACGCAGAGGCACCGCAAATCATCATTTTGGGGCGTTCTTTCAAGGCAGTGGCCTCTACTTTATCCCAGTCTATCAAGCCTGTTTCTTGTTCGACACCGTAGAAAAACGGCTGAAAATATTTGCCCGAGATATTGACTGGCGAGCCGTGCGTCAGGTGACCACCGTGGGCTAAGTTGAAGCCTAAAATTTTATCGCCGGGCTGCAAACAGGCCAAAAATACCGCCGTGTTGGCTTGGGCACCAGAGTGAGGCTGTACGTTGGCCCAAGTTGCGCCAAACAGTTCTTTCAAACGGTCAATAGCGATTTGTTCTACTTGATCTACTACTTCGCAGCCACCGTAATAACGCTTGCCGGGCAAGCCCTCGGCGTATTTGTTGGTGAGTACACTTCCCTGGGCTTCCATCACTTGCTGAGAAGTGAAGTTTTCGGAGGCAATCAGTTCGATACCAGCCTCTTGGCGGTGATGTTCTTGGGCGATTAAATCAAAAATTTGAGTGTCCCGCGCGGTTGTTGTTATCATTTATAGTTATTGGTTATTTACAGCCCCCACCCCCCGACGGGGGCTAAGTACATTGTTGTTTATCATTATGGCGACAAAGATAGGCATTAGAAAAAGTATCTGCCATTTTTCAGAACAAAATACCCAATAAAATTCCACCCAAGATGACCCAATAAGGGGGGATTTTGGTAAATTGAAGAAGGGAGAAAGTACCCAAAATAGCCCAAACAGCGGCACTATCGGTAGCGGTTGGGATAAACATTCGTACAAAAGCCGCCACTGTCAAGCCCACGCTTGCGGCGTTGATGCCTTCGAGCGAGGCGCGTACACCACGGTATTTTTTAAGTTCATCCCAAAAGCGATAAACAAAGAAGATAAGGAACGTACCCGGCAGAAAAATACCCGTCGTCGCGGCTATACTCCCCCAAAGCTGCCCAAAAACACCCTGCGCCCGCATGGACAACGCGCCCACGTAAGACGCAATCGAAAAGACAGGCCCTGGTACGACTTGCGCCATCGCCATGCCCGTCAAGAATTCTTGGTGCGAGAGGTATTTTTTGAATTCGACAAATTCGGTGTAAAGCATCGGGCTCAATACTTGACCACCCCCAAAAACCAAGCTGCCGTTGCGATAAAAATTCTCAAACAGTCGCACGGGCAACGACTGCGTAACCGCCCCCAATACCGCCGCAAACAACAACACACTCAGCCAGAGGATGAAATTAGCCCACTGGATTTGGAGGGGTGTTTTTTCCATTTTTTGGAGTTTACGAAATTGCAAGGAGGTAACGACACCCCCGCCCACTATCACAATGGGAGTCATAAAGGGCGATGGAAAAGTATAGGCTATCACTGCTGCCACCGCCATAATCACCCAGTGGATTTTGCGTAAAATGACTTTTTCGCCAATCGAAATGCCACCATACGCCAAAAAACCAACGGCCATCGGGGCCACAAAACGCATAAAATGCAGGGAAATGTGATTTTGTTGGAGATAAAAAATCCCCAGTGCCGCCAATGTCATCAAAGTCACGGCAGGCAGCGACCACACCAAAAGCGTCAAGTAAGCCCAGTTGGCTCCCCCGATTTTGAAGCCCAATGCCGTGATGGTTTGCGTGGAAGTAGGCCCGGGCAGTACCTGACAAAGTGCCTGCAATTCAAGCAATTCTGCTTCGGTCAAGTACCTGCGTTTTTTGACAAAACGCTCCATAAACATCACAAAATGCACCTGCACCCCCCCAAAACAAGTCAAAGCAAGTATCAACACATCTTTCAAAAAAATGAGTTTACGTATCTGCCTCACGGGCGATTGGTATGAAGAGGCTGCTATCAAAGATTTCTTTTCAATTCTTCCTTGATTTTTAAGAGCATTTCGAGGTCTAACTGGTCTTTGGTGCGATTGGTGGCTTGTTTGGTACGCAGCAAGTCTTCGAGAGCGATAAAAGGGATTTCGAACTGCCCCAATCTAACCATAAAACGTTGTTGGTAGGCTTCCTCAAAACTCGAAAGACCCTTGAGTTGCATCAAAAAATCTACATTATTACCCTCAATTTTGAAACGATAGACCGTAGAATCGTTGGGTTTTGCCAATGTTTGCACAAGTTCATACACCTTATCTCGGTCAATTCCCAACGCCATAAGTGTTCTTCTAAAATTTGACAAATTGGCCGTTGTATTGTCCAACCATATATCAAAATCATCGGACGCGCGCACATAGCCATGAACACTCACCGCATAGCCTCCTACCACCAAAAAGCGTAATTGACTTTGCTGAAAAATTTTTATCAACTCAAGGATAAAATCGTCGGCAATGTGCATGACAGGTGAAGTTAATTTTTTGAGTTTTTGATACAGTTGAAAACCCCGTAACAATCGTTCATGAGGGCGCAAGAACACTGTTTCCCGCAGATTTTGCAGGTCTTCGTCTTGGGCCGCAAACGATACGATTTCAGTGACGGTCAGCATAGTTTTACGCTTTTTTCAAGCCTAATTCAATCAAACGCTCGTTCAAAAACTCCCCTGCGGTCATATTGACGTACATTTTGGGGTTTTGGGCATCCACGCAGCTTTCCAAGCAGGTCAAATTCATCTCGGCGCGGGGGTGCATAAAAAACGGAATCGAATAGCGCGACGTGTTCATTTTTTCACGCGGCGGATTGACCACTCGGTGAATAGTAGATTTGAGTTTGTGGTTGGTGAGGCGGTCGAGCATATCGCCCACATTGACCACCACTTGGTCGGGCAGGGCAGTGATGGATATCCACTGTCCGTCGCGGCGAAGTACCTCCAAGCCCTCCGCACTCGCGCCCATGAGGAGCGTGATGAGATTGATGTCACCGTGGGCGGCGGCGCGTACAGCCCCGTCTGGCACGGTATTGGGATCGAGCGGGAAGTAGTGCAACGCCCGCAAGATGCTGTCGCCGTTGCGCACTTTGTCTTCAAAATAATTTTCTTCCAATCCCAAATACAGCGCAATGGCGCGCAAAAGCGTTTTGCCCGTATTTTCAAAGGTTTGATAGACTTCTTCGGTATATTGTCTAAACTCAGGGACTTCATCGGGCCACACATTGGCGGGCATATCGCCTTCTGGCTGCGGCTGCCCTACGTGGTAAAACTCCTTTAAATCAGCCACTTTGAAGCCTTTGGCTTTTTCGCGGCCTTTGCCAATATAGCCACGCTGCCCGTTGAGTTCCATAAACTCATACTTGCGCTTCACATCGTCGGGTTGTTTAAAAAACGACTGCACCGAATCGTACAGTTTGATACGTAGGTCTTCGGTAAGGCCGTGGTTTTTGAGCGCTACGAAGCCGATGTTGTTGAAGGCGCGGCCCAAATCAGCCACAAATTGGGCTTTACGCGCAGCATCGCCCGAAGTAAAATCCGCCAAATCCAGCGACGGAATCTCGTCCAAAAGTTCAGTTTGTTGCATTTTTGTAGGGATTTAATCGTGGCATTCGTTATCCTTAAATCGTTATCAGTTAATTGTTAATCGTTATCAGTTAATCGTTATCAGTTCTCAGTTGTTAGTATCGGATAACAGCTACACGGACCGTGCGGGCGGCCCCGAACGGATACACGGAAAACGGATAACGGATACACGGATAACGAATGCGCGAATAACGGATACACGAATATCAGCCACAAAATTGATAAAAAAAATGACTTTATTCAAACATCAGATACAACCCGATGGTGTGAGTAGTAAGGCGGCGCACGCTGTTGATGGTAGCGGTATTGCTTGGTTCAAACAGGTTGCCAATGCCGTGTGAGAAGCGTATTTCGGGGGAAAATTTGGTGTAGGCCAAAAATTGTTCAAATCCAAAACCATAATCAATCGTCAAATCGCGCGATTTGGTGCTAAGTCGTTGCGCTCCTGCCCTCAACCGACGGCGGGCGTTGGCCTCAAAGCCAAACGTCATGCCAGCTATCATGTACATGCGCGAGTTGCCGCGCCGCTGCGATTTGTACTTCAACAAGAGTGGCACTTCTACCCAAGTAGCTTCGCGGAGTTCGCTGAGTTTGGTGCCACGGGTGGACTGATACTCTACGACACGGTCATAAAGAGAGATTCCAGGCGTAGAGCGGATGTCCCAGCGGTCGTCTAAGTAGGCATTGACCACAAACCCTACCCGAAACCCCGCCGTGGTGGGTCCATAAATGCGGGCGGTGGTATCGCGGGCCAAAAAGTCGTCGTTGTGGGTCACATTGAAGCGCGTCAGGGGCAACGCAAACAAAAAACCATAATGGATGGGCTTGTCTTCGTAATGCTCCAAGTGCTTGCGAAAATAGGTACTGTTTTGCCCGTGGCTGATACCTGGCATGAGCAGTACAGTAACAAGCAGTAGGCAGTAGGTAGTCCACAGTTTACAGTTGATGGTTTGGAGTTTACGGCTGAGCGTAGGTCGCAAACGAAAAACGAAAAACCACAAACAGTAAACTGGAAACAGTAAACCGTAAACTATTTTCGCCCGATGTAAATGCTGCAAATGCCGAAGGTGAGTGGTACGCATACTGTGTCTTTGAAACCCGCTTGTTGATATACTTTCAAAAAATCTTCGCCGTCTGGAAAAGCTTGTACCGATTCGGGCAGGTAGGTGTAAGCCGAGGCATCTTTGGAAATGAGCCTGCCTATCGTCGGTAAAATGTAACGAAAGTAAAAGTTGTATAATTGTTTGAACGGGAAACTTTTAGGTTTTGAAAACTCCAACACCACGCACGTACCGCCCGTTTTCATGACGCGGCACATTTCGCTCAAACCCGCGAGGAGGTTGTCGAAATTGCGCACGCCAAACGACGCCATGACGGCATCAAACGACTCCTTCTCAAACGGCAGATGGGTACTGTCGCCCGTGCGGAGTTCTATCACATTTTCCATGCCAATTTTCTTGATTTTCTCGCGCCCCACGGCCAACATTCCTTCCGAAATATCCACCCCCACGATTTTTTGGGGCTTGATAG
>JALOLW010000170.1 GCA_025455795.1 Spirosomataceae bacterium | reverse complement strand
ACCTGTTGTTGTAGGGGTCGGAGACATAGGCGCAGATTTAACATTAATCCTTAACCAAGGGGCTGTTGCACTAAAACTGCCTTTCAATAACGGACTGTTTGTAACAGAGTTAGAGATGTAGAGCATATTACTTCCAGTTTCATTTGCGCCAGCAGAATAACCAAGAAAAACGTTTCCACTACCCGTCGCATTTTGTCCCGCTGATGTACCGATAGCCGTATTTTGACTTATACTTCCTGACATAGCCCCAAACAACGCACCTTGTCCGATAGCAATATTTTCTGAACCAGATATGTTATTAAATAGAGCATTTGTTCCAAGTGCTAAATTACTATTCCCTGTTTGATTAAACTGTAATGCTTGTGAACCTATTGCTGCATTATTATCCCCCAAGGTGTTACTTCTTAAGGCAAAAACACCGACTGCCATATTGTAATCTCCTTGAGTATTGTTTTCAAGACTTTGAACACCTATAGACGTATTTGCAGTTCCCGTAGTATTTTTGTTCATCGAAAAACGTCCTACAGCAGTGTTACTATTGCCAGTAAGAGCAGCGGACAAAGTGCCAACACCAAGACCAGTATTCCAATAGCTTGTATTACCTATACCAGAATTAACTCCAAAAAAAACATTAGCATTTCCAGAATTATCAAGGAATCCAGCTCTAATATTGTTTACTTTGAACACTAATGGAAAATCATTATCACTACCGATATAATCGGTAGCATCAATAATATTACCTTGCAGATCCCATGCGCCCACAGTAGCTGTTGTCCCTACTCGTGCAGTTGGTTGCCAAGTAGTACCATCAAACACATAAGTCCCTACCGTTTGGTCAGTTTGAAATACCATTAGACCAGTGGCAGGGGTTTGAATCGCTTCTCTTTGGGTTTGTGTCATTCGAGGCAGTAAGAAGCCTTTGGAAGTAGAACTCAAATCTAAGATGGCTGAGGGGTCTGGCTTGGTGGTTCCAATACCCACATTATCGTTTTTTTGCGCCAATACCGCTCCACACGTGAGCGTCAAAGCAAGAGTAACAATTTTTTTCATTGTATTGTAAAGTTTTAAGTTGGTTACTTTTTTTGACGAAAGTAATAGAAAAAATAATACGACAAAAATATCACAAACAATAATTATCTAACGGTATGATTTTGAATATACAGATTTACTTTATAACTGTACCAGAGTAGTTTTGTATTTCGGCGATGGCGAATAAAATGGTATTATGCTTTGATTTGTTAATGGTCGCAGTCATCGAAAGTCATACTTTTCAACTCGGTATTTTGAACAATTCACTCACTGAAATACTAAAATCGGGCAATATTGGACTCGCCGAACATTCATCGTCATTGATACAAATTTCCATCCGTTTCAATGATTGATATACGTGTACTTGTTTGATACTCGACATCACGAGCCACACTACACTTACGCCTGCTTCAAAATACTCCTGCACCTTGGCTGCTACTTGGATTTGGTTATCGTTGGGCGAAACAAGTTCTATCACAAAGGCTGGGATTTGATTTTCTCACCGCGAGGCTTTGATAATTTGTTCGTTGGTATAGTAGGCCAAATCAGGGCGGCGGAGTTGGTCAGGAGAGGTCAGTACATCTCCTTCGGGTATCAGTTCATGCCCTTGCCTATACGCTTTTGTCTGCGTAAACAGCCGATGCAAGGTTTTTAATATCAAAAATTCTAATTGTTTCATGTTGTGTGTTTTTTCCACTTTGCCTTTGTTCCACTCGTATTTATAGCGGTCTTCGGGTTGCCATTTCAGGAAACCTTGCAAACTGGAAAAACGGGGTTGATAAGCGGCTTTCATACAAACAATTATTTACTCATAATAACTCAATACCCGATGTCCTTCGTTGGCTAAGAGTTGCTCTTTTTGAAAGAGTTCTAGATCGGACTCAATCATCTCTTTGACCAACGCTTCCAAGTCATATTGGGGCTTCCACCCCAGCTTGGTCATGGCTTTAGTGGGATCGCCGATCAACAATTCTACCTCGGTAGGGCGGAAATAACGCGGGTCTATGGCCAATACTTCCTGCCCCACGGTTCGCTGAAAATCTGGATGTTGGCAACTTTCAATGTATGCTTTTTCCTCTACTCTTTCCCCTTCAAAACGGAGCGTCATACCTACTTCCGCAAAAGCCATTTTGACAAAATCGCGGATGCGGGTGGTCGTACCCGTAGCAATCACAAAGTCTTCGGGTTGGTCTTGCTGCAACATGAGCCACATGGCTTCTACGTAATCCTTGGCGTGGCCCCAGTCGCGTTGGGCGTCCAAGTTGCCAAGGTACAGTTTGTCTTGCAACCCCAACGCGATGCGAGCTACGGCGCGGGTGATTTTGCGGGTCACGAAGGTCTCGCCACGGAGGGGAGATTCGTGGTTGAACAAGATACCGTTGCAAGCGTACATGTTGTAAGCCTCGCGGTAATTGACCGTAATCCAGTAGCCGTACAACTTGGCCACGGCGTAAGGAGAACGCGGATAAAAAGGTGTGCTTTCGCTTTGCGGTACGGCTTGCACCAGTCCGTACAACTCAGACGTGGAAGCCTGGTAAATGCGGGTTTTGTGCGTCAAGCCCAATAACCTGACTGCTTCCAACACGCGCATCGTGCCGAGGCCATCTACTTGGGCGGTGTATTCGGGTTCGTCGAAACTCACCCGCACGTGTGACTGCGCCCCGAGGTTATAGATTTCGTCGGGTTGTACTTCTTGGATGATACGGATGATGTTGGTCGAGTCGGTCAGGTCTCCGTAGTGGAGGTGCAAGCGCGGGTTGGGATTGTGTGGGTCTTCGTACAGGTGGTCAATGCGCTGCGTGTTGAACAGCGACGAACGGCGTTTGATGCCGTGCACTTCGTAGCCTTTGTCCAACAACAACTCGGCGAGATAGGCACCGTCTTGGCCTGTAATACCTGTAATGAGGGCTTTTTTCATATTTTACTTTTCAACTGAGCTATGTATTGCTGTATTATTTTTAGGATAATACTCAAGCCAACGCCTGTTACTGTCATGGCAAAGATAAGCATTAAACGTTTTGGTGCGCTTTTTTTGAGAGGAATTTTGGCGGGTTCTAGTAATTTAAAGACAGGGGTTTCTTCTTCGACGCGGATTTTGGCCTGTTCGTATTGCTGTACCAAACCGTTGTAAACGTTTTGGGCGAGCATAAATTCTGATTGTAGTCGCTGCTCGGTGACTTTCGCGGTGTTCATCACCAAAAAACTATTGCGGTCGCGGTAGGAAGCCAAGGCTGCCTCGGCTCCTTGATAGCGGGCTTTGGCTTCGCGTACTTGTTGGCCCAAAAACTGCATTTGCTTGTAGGCTTTTTCGGTACGGTATTTGGTCACATACACTTTGAGATAATCTACCGACAAGCGGGCGACGGTCGCTGCCACCACGGGGTCGGGCATTTGGGTATTGATGGTAATAATACCCGTCTTGCGGTCGAAAGTTGTGGTGATTCTTTTCTGGATTTCCTTGATAAGATTCTCTTTCTTAAGGTCTAACTCCACCGCCTGACTCATCTGCTTGGGGTCTAACTTCTCCTTTTCTTCTTCTTCGGAATCCAGCAAGCGCGTGAGCCAATTTTCGTTCAAAGAATAGAAAAACGCTTCCAAAGTCATTTCCTTTTTTTGGGAAGAAACATAGACTTTTTGTTGGAGGATGTGAAGCGCGAACGGCACGCTTTGGGTGATGTTGGGGTATAGATCGGGGCGTATGGCCTCGGTACTGTTCATTTGGGACAAATCAACGCCCGCCAAACCCGCCAACGCACTCAGTCCGCCCAATTTGCCCGTCAAGGAACTGCTTTGCAATTCTGGTAAAACCACCGCTTTTGAGTCAAATTCTTTCTGTGCCGTAAAGGCATAGATGGCACCAAGTACGGCAGCGACTACACCCCAAATCATCATCCGACGGAGATTGTCTTTCAAAAACTTGACAATATCGGCGATGTTGATTTCGATTTCGTCGGTGGTGGGTGGTATGTTTTGTTGGGTTTGCTCCATACTTCTAACATAAATGGTAACACAGAGGACCACAGAGAATACACAGAGCTTTATTACTCTGTGGTTCTCTGTACAAAACTCAGTGTAACTCTGTGTAACATCTTTTTGAGATTAATTTCTTAACAAAGTAGCCAATGCAATGACGACTGTACCGAAAAATGACATGATGACGGGACCTGTCAAATCAGATCTGCGATCATCTTTGGGTTTGTACGGTACGGTGATGCTACTGCCAGGCTTGATTTTGGGATAAATGTTGAAAAACAAAAACTTACGGGTACGCTCGGTGTAGCCGTTGGCATACGTCACAAATACTTTGCGTTTTTCGGCGCGTTCACCATAGCCGCCTGCTTGCGAAAGGTAATCTTGGAAACTGGCACCTGCCGCAAAATTGACCACCGAAGGGTTTAATACCGCCCCAGCAATGCGCACCGTGAAAGACTGTTCGGGAATAATGAGCGTATCGGCTTCTTCCAAAATAATATTGCTCTCAACGGCAGGATTATTGACAATTTTCTCAATGTCCAACGCAACTCGTTCTCCTCCGCGTCGGAAAATGGCATTGGGGAGGTAGCCCGTGGGTTTCACACCGCCGGCACGTTCTATGAGGTGATGTATTCTTTCACTGTTGTTTTTGATGGCATATTGGCCTGGATACATCACTTCGCCCAAAATAACGACGCCGCGTTGGGTTTCGTAGCGAGGAGACTTGCGTACGTAAACGATGTCGTAGGGTTTGAGCACAAAAGCCGCGTCGTTGGCGTTGAGGCTGAGTTGCTGGTCAATTTTGAGCGTAATGATTTCGACATTGACGTTGTCTTCGACGTTGTTGGTATTGACTTCTTTGATACGGCGGGCGATTTCGATACGGCTCCCGATGGCGCCATCCGAAAAGCCGCCAGAGAGTGTCACGAGGTCTGAAACGGTCATTCCTTCTTCGTAAGGGGAGTCACCGCCTTTATTGACTTCGCCTACGATGGTTACAAACTGTTCTTTGCGCAGCTCTTTTACTGACTTAATTACCACACTGTCACGGGCTTGGAGTGGGATGTCTGCTATTTCGCCACTGAGGATTTTTGATAGGGGAATTGCGACTATTTCTGGTTCTAAATTAGGCTTTTCGCGGTGGATAATGGCGCGGTTGCCAAAAGCATCTTCTCGAAGTCCTTCGGCTTGTTTGATGAGGTCGCCTAAGGTTTTAAGTTGGTCAGTAAGCGCGTATTCTCCTGGGCGAAACACGGCACCTCTTAAATAAACGGCGTTTTCAAAGCGATTGATTACCCTACCTACTCGAATCTGATCTCCCGTTTTAGGATTAAAGGTGGCGTATTGTTCTTGCTTAACGGTAACAACTTCACGGGCTTTGGCAGTATTTCGCCGAACAGAAAGCGAGGCTTGGTAGGCATTTTCGTTGAAATTGCCCGCAAAAGACAAAAGCTCGGCCAAGGTCTCTTTTTCTTTCAACTCATAAATTGCGGGTCGTTTTACTTCGCCGTTCAACTCTACCCGAGTTCCATAAAACGGCACTTGAATGATGTCTTGGTCTTGGAGCAAAATATTGGCTGCTTGGTCGGCGCGAAGGAGAAAGTCGTACAAATCTATGGTTCTGACCACTTTGTTGTTACGAATCACCTTAATATCTCGGTAGGTGCCGTTGCGATTGGGGCCTCCACAAAGATAGAGTGCGTTGAAAGCTGTGGCCAACGAAGACACCGTGTAAACACCTGGCTTTGCCACCTCGCCCGTAACGATGACTTTGATGCTGCGAATATTGCCAAGGTTGATGGAAGCAAAAGAACCGCTGCTATTAAGGCCCGAATACATCTGCCGCATCCGTCCGATGATTTTCTCGCGGGCGTCTTCAACCGTGAGACCACTTACATATATAGGTGCGAGATTGAGTACTTTGACCGTGCCTTCGGGAGTTACTTTGAGGCGGTAAGAGCCTTTGGCGTCGCCATAGACTTCCACGAGCAGTTCATCGTCGGGGCCTAATTGGTAGTTTTTGGGCGTTGCAATACGAAGATTAGGTTCAAAGGTGAGTCCTTGGGTATTAAACAGGTCACTTCCGAAGATTTTGAGGCCGTCAGGTCTGACTTTGGCCGTGTCTTTGATAGCTATTTTGCGAGAAAGCGTTCCTACTTGCTGGCGCGTATTGACAACGGTATCTTGGCTATCGCCTTGAATGTCATTGGCTTGTGTCTGAACTTCGGCGATACGCTTGCGCATCAGTGAAATATCAGAAAGCGTAAATCCTTGCGCCAATGCGGCTTGCTCTATCTGCATCTCCGACATCCCACTCGCTTTGGCACGCTCATAAAATGATTTGACTTGGCTATCGCTTAGTTGTTCAACTTTGGATTGGGCAAAGAGTTGCTGGGTACAAAAAACAAGCAAAACAACGAGGGTATAGATGTTTTTAATCACGAGAAAGGCTTCTTAAATTTTAGTTCTGTATCAAAAAAGTACCAATAAAGTGAGGTCAAATGCTGTCAGTTCTTTGTTTTAGACAAAATCAATTGCAAAAGTAACAAAGAATATTGAAAGACGATAAAAATAATTTTTTCGATTTATCTAACGGTTCATCTATCTTTGCTCATCAACCCTTAACAAAACCTGTGAGGTTTACTTCTTCTTTCTTATCATGACTGAAAAAACGACGGATTTTAAGCAATCACTCGGTTTGCTCGACGCCACTATGCTCGTTTCGGGCGGAATGATTGGCTCGGGTATTTTTATTGTCAGTGCCGATATGGCCCGCAACGTTGGCTCTTCGGGCTGGCTATTGATGATTTGGCTTTTGACGGGTATTGTCACGGTGGCGGCGGCACTCAGCTACGGCGAACTGGCAGGTATGATGCCCAAAGCAGGCGGACAATACATCTACATTCAGCGGGCGTTTGGGTCGCTGACGAGTTTTGTCTATGGCTGGACGGTGTTCATGGTCATTCAGACGGGTACGATTGCGGCCGTGGCGGTGGCCTTTACCAAATACACGGCGGTGTTTATTCCCGCCCTCAATCCCGAGAATGTACTGTTTAGTTTATGGGGCATGAAAGTGTCTTGGGGGATTCTATTTGCGATGGCGAGTATTATCCTGCTTACTTACATCAACACGAAGGGGGTTCAAAGTGGAAAACTGATTCAAAATACTTTTACCATCGCCAAACTCGTCGCTTTGTTTGGACTGATTGTAATTGGGGTAGGCTATGGTTTTAAAAGCGGGATGCTCTCCCAGAATTTTGAAAACGCTTGGGATGCTTCCAAAAGCAGCACGCAGGGTGTTACACCAATAGGCGGAATCGCTTTGCTGATGGCGGTGGGGGTTTCGATGATTGGCTCACTGTTCTCGGCAGACGCTTGGAACAACGTGACTTTTATTGCGGCGGAAATCAAAAACCCTAAACGTAACATTCCGTTGAGTTTGTTTTTCGGGACGCTCATCGTTACTACCTTATATTTATTGGCCAATGTGGCCTACTTGAGCATTTTACCGCTCAAAGGAACGCCCGACGGTGCCGATGTGTTGGCCAAAGGCATCCAGTTTGCCGACTTTGACCGCGTGGCTACGGCGGCGATGTCGGTGATTTTCAACGACGCGGCGGCGGGTATCATGGCTTTGTTGATCATGGTTTCGACGTTTGGGTGCAACAACGGCCTCATCCTTGCGGGCGCACGCTTGTACTACGCAATGGCCCAAGACGGGCTGTTTTTGAAACAGGCTTCTCAACTCAACCAAAATGCTGTTCCCGCCAAAGCCCTTTGGTTTCAATGTACTTGGTCTTGTTTGCTCTGTTTATCAGGCAATTATGGCCAGCTGTTGAGCTATTGTACTTTTGGGTTTGGGGATATGTTTGATTTTGTTGATTGACGAAAAAACCCGATTTGACACGGGTATTGGCCTTCTTATCGCTGCTGCTGGCATTCCTATTTACTACCTAACAAGAAGAAAATGAAAGACTTAGTATCTTCAAAAATCCCCCCGCCGGGGGATAGGGGGCAAAAAAACACGCCTTCTATCCTCAACGCTTGGTGTATGTATGATTGGGCCAATTCAGTCCATTCGCTGGTCATCGTTTCGGCGATTTTTCCGATTTATTTCAGCAATACCGCCGTCAACGCGACGGGTGGGCCAGACGTGGTTTTTTTGGGAATGACGGTCAAAAACTCCGCCCTGTTTTCGTTTGCGGTCTCGTTTGCTTTTCTGTTTATCGCTTTGGTCAATCCTGTTTTGGGGGCAATCGCCGATTACAGTGGCCGTAAAAAGCTGTTTATGAAGTTTTTTGTGTATTTGGGCGCATTCGCTTGCCTGACACTCTACTTTTTTGACCGCGACAATCTCTATTTGGGTGTAATTGCCTTTACGATTTCTTTGATTGGGTGGTGTGGGAGCATTGTTTTTTACAACGCTTACCTACCCGAAATCGCTACCGAGGACCGTTTCGACAAACTCTCAGCGCGGGGTTTCACAATGGGCTACATTGGAAGTGTTTTGTTGCTGATTTTCAACCTATTGATGCTCCTCAAACCCGAATGGTTTGGCGGTATTGATACGGCAACCGCTTGTAAAGTATCATTTTTGATGGTGGGCGTTTGGTGGATTGGTTTCGCCCAAATCCCCTTTCATTTTCTACCCGACGCCGTTTCGTTCTCCCACAATGAATCGCGGGCAGGCGGATGGCTGTGGAATGGATTTAGAGAGTTGAAAAAGGTATTGGAAGAACTCAAAGATTTGCCCGCAACCAAACGCTTCTTGATGGCTTTTTTCTTTTACAACATGGGCGTACAAACCGTGATGTACATCGGCACTATCTTTGGCAGTCAAGAACTCAAACTGCCCGATAATGCGCTGATTGTTACGATTTTGATATTACAATTGGTAGCTATTTTGGGGGCGTATTTGTTTGCGGTATTGTCGGGTAAAATCGGCAATACGAGCACCATCGCCATTACGTTGGGGATTTGGATGTGCATCTGCGTGGGGGCGTACTTTGTCAATACCGAAACGCAATTTTACGCTTTGGCCGCTGGAATTGGCTTTGTGATGGGCGGCGTACAATCACTTTCTCGCTCTACCTACGCCAAACTTTTACCCGAAAACACGCCCGACACCGCCTCTTATTTTAGCTTTTACGATGCGTGCGACAAATTCTCTACCTTCTTGGGTACCAGTATCTTTGGGGTGATTACGCAGGTGTCGGGCATGAGAAACAGTGTCTTGTTTTTGGTCGTTATTTTTGCAATTGGCTTGTTTTTCTTGCGCCAAATTCCCTCACAAAAAATTTACAGAACCCGTTTGACAGCTTCGTAAAGTTTGTATCTTTGCAGCCGCATTAGTCGGATTCCTCCTACGTCGGAATGACAAAGTGCATATAAATAATAGGATCTTAGCTCAGTTGGTTCAGAGCGCTGCCTTGACAGGGCAGAGGTCATCGGTTCGAGCCCGTTAGGTCCTACAAATCAACAAAAAATCCCCCGAATCTGACGACTCGGGGGATTTTTATGTTAAAGATTATTTTGGGGATTTGATTATTTCTTTTTCACCCAGAAATACAAAATCACAAAAGCTACAATCAAAATAGCAGGGAATGTGACCATCGTGCTGAGGGTAGATTGACCTGCTGCCAATTCGAGAGCGTCGCCGGTGAGGTTTTGAGCGGCGGCTTCGGTACGAGCGTTGTCAATCCACTTGCCGATGATGGGTTGGAAAATAGAACTTGAAAACATACCCACACCACCAATCACCGACATCCCCAATGCACCACTGGCGGGGATTTTTTCAGCGACAAAACCTACCATATTTGGCCAGAAATACGCAATACCGCAGGCATACACAAAGGCTGCCGCGTAAGCGGTACCACCCGTTACCTTACTCAACAAAAACAAACCAATGGTGGCCAATATCGCTGATGCCAACAAAACGCCTGTTTGGTCAATTTTGTGAATCACGGGTCCTGCAAAATAACGCGCCACGGCCATTGTACCCGTAGTAATCGCCAACAAAAGCATGGGGTCAGCACCTGATTTGCTCAAAATCAAACCTACCCACTGCTGCGGGCCAAACTCCGAAATAGCCGTCAAAGCCATACAAGCAAACATGAACAAAAACAACGGCGAAAGCATGGCCTTGAAGTTTTCGCTTATAGAAGCTGCTGCCGCATTTTTTGGCTTTGGAAACGCTTGCCCCCAGAAAAGGTACGCATAGATAATCGTAGGAATCATAATTACCCAAATCTGCGCTTCCCAGCCGAGATTGGCTTCGGTCATAAATTTAGAGATTAAAGCGCCAATCACAATACCTCCTGGAAACCACATATGGAATTTGTTGAGCATGGCACTCATCTTGTTGCCCTCGTAAGAGTCGGCAATCATGGGGTTACAGGCCGCTTCGGTACAGCCGTTGGCCAAGCCAATCAAAAGGGTGGAGATAAGCAGCGTCGTGTAGCTGCCACCCGAAAAGATGGTCAGCAAGATACCCACTGCGTGCGCAAAAAGTGCAAATTGCATAATTGTTTTGCCACCTACAGTGTTGTAGATAAGCCCTCCCACAATCATCGAGATAGGAAAGCCCAAAAACCACATGGAGTTGATGGTTCCCAACTGTTCAGCCGTAAAATTGTATTGCGTACCGAGTTGAGCCAAAATTCCCGCTCGAATACTGAACGAGAACGCAGTGGTAATCAGCGCAAAGCAGCTACCATAAAACAATCTGTCTTTGTTTACCATAGTTTTAAAAAGGTTTGGTTGAAGGGTTTAATTACAACGGATAAAGGATTTGACTCTTTTTTTTTACCCAAACTCTGTGAGAAAAAAGGATTTTTTGGCTTTAATTGGAATATTCACTCAATCACTCATTTATTCATTCACAAATTAGAAACTGTATGTCTCGAAAAATCAGAATCGGCATGGTAGGCGGCGGGCAGGGCGCATTTATTGGTGGCGTGCATCGCATAGCCCTCAACATGGATGGCGAAATGGAACTTGTCTGCGGGGCGTTTAGCTCTACTCCCGAAAAATCGAAAGCCTCGGGCCAAGACCTTATGCTGCCGCCCGAACGCTGCTACGGCACGTTTCAAGAAATGATTCAGAAAGAAAAACGGCGCAAAGACCGCATGGA
>JALOLW010000169.1 GCA_025455795.1 Spirosomataceae bacterium | reverse complement strand
TATTGTCCAGTGCCTTTACTCCATTGGGGTAAATTTTTTGTAAATTTTTGATAATGAGACGATTCATGGCTTTTGTTTGGTAAATTTTTGACAATACTTTCACGATCACCGAATTTCGATTCGGTGGTCTTGGGAGGAGCATCTTCGATGCTTTCAATCAGTCATGGTAAGTTCGTTTTTTACATACCTCTACGGTACATACTCCAATATATCCCCAGGTTGACAGTCCAAAATACGGCAGATGGCTTCGAGCGTATCAAAGCGAATCCCTTTGGCTTTGCCTGTTTTGAGGATGGATAAATTGGCAGGGGTAATGTCCAATCGCTCGGCCAATTCTTTGCTTTGCATCTTGCGTTTGGCAAGCATTACATCTACGTTGACGATGATTGGCATATCAGATAAATAAGTCTTGTTCTTTTTGAAGCGAAAGCCCTTGGTGAAAAATAGCGGCAATGAAATACGTAAAAATACCGAGCAAAACGTGAAAAGCTACCATTACCTCGGCTATCTCTTCAATTTCGATAAAAAAACTCGCTACGATAAGCGTTGTGATAGGGAGGATAAGATTGGCAACGTAAAACCGCCTAAGTGAGTGGTAGTTTTCCGAGGTAAACAGTTTCTTTTGGGCAAAAGCCTTGAAGAAATTGCTCAAAAGCCAGAAAAACAAACCGTACAACGCTATCGGAATCAAAAAGCCAAAGGCGATGTAGTTCGGCTCATAAATACCGAGTAGAAACGGTTTTTGGGTAAACGGATAGCAAATCTTGAAGCGGGTATTGGACTGATGCAAAATCAAGCACCAACCTTACCACCCAGGCGTATGGCAGCCATTCCCACAAGTAACCAGTGCCAATACTGAAGCATCTGACCATCATTTGATTTGGGCGGACTTCAATTTGTGATATTTTAGCCTACTACCACCTCCGCTTGACGCAGGATGACGGCTTCGCGGTCGGGGCCAGTGGAAATAAAACTTATCGGGAGCGAAAGCTCGGCCTCCAAAAAGTTGATATACGCCGCCAATTCGGCAGGCAGGTCTTCGTAGTGGCGCATTCCTTCGAGGCCAGTCTTCCAGCCTTTGAACTTTTTATAGACGGGTGTTACGTCGTTGTCGCAGAGGTCGTAGGGGAATTGGTCGGTGAGGGTGCCGTCGGCGAGTCGGTAGTGGGTGCAAACGTTGATTTCGTCAAAAATATTCAACACATCTACTTTCATCATAATCAACTGCGTGACACCATTGATCATAATGGCATAGCGCAACGCGGGCAAATCAAGCCAACCGCAGCGGCGTGGTCGCCCCGTGGTAGAGCCAAACTCGCGCCCTTCTTGACGCATCTGCTCACCTGCATCGTCGTGGAGTTCGGTCGGAAAAGGCCCGCTTCCTACGCGCGTACAGTAGGCTTTGAAAATCCCGAATACCTCGCCAATCGTGCTTGGGGGCAAGCCCAAACCCGTACACGCGCCCGCCGTGGTGGTGTTTGAACTGGTCACAAACGGGTACGAACCAAAGTCAATGTCGAGCAGCGAACCTTGTGCGCCTTCGGCCAAGATGGTTTGCCCGTCTTTGACAGCTTGGTTGATAACGTACTCACTATCAACGAGATTGAATTGTTTCAAAAATTCAATGGATTCAAAAAACGTTCTTTCGGCTTCGGCCAAAGTGCTTTCGTAGTCGTATTGATTGAAAGCCAAAATGACTTTGTGCTGTTCTACCAAGCGATTGTACTTATTAAAAAAATCGGGGGAGAGGATGTCACCCACGCGCAAGCCTTGCCGCGCGATTTTGTCTTGGTAAGTGGGTCCAATACCGCGCAGCGTAGAGCCGATTTTGGCCGTGCCTTTGGCTTGTTCAGATGCGGCATCGAGCAGGCGGTGCGTGGGCAAAATCAACGCAGCTTTTTTGGAGATAAATAGATTTTGGTGGAGGGGCAGTTTGTATTTGCTCAATCCTTCGATTTCTTTGCGAAGCACCACGGGGTCGAGAACGAGACCGTTGCCGATGATGTTTTTGATGTCAGCCCGAAAAATCCCCGACGGTATTTGGTGCAATACATGCTTAATACCGTCAAATTCGAGGGTATGGCCTGCGTTGGGGCCGCCCTGAAAACGAGCCACCACTTGATATTGTGGCGCGAGTACGTCCACTATTTTTCCTTTGCCTTCGTCGCCCCATTGGAGGCCGAGTAGTACGTCAACTTTCATTTATTCGTTATTCGGGTATCCGTTTATTGTTTATCGTTATTCGTTTATTGTTCTACGCGAGTGGCTTTGTCTGTCTTTCCTTGTTCCATTCTACGTTTTCCTTTTTCCATTCCACCCTCTCATTTCGACACTTGATTTACTCCAACGTTACCCGTAGTGGGGTTTCGCTGTGGACTTTGTTTCGATTGTCGCAGTTTTCGCGGGTGCAGTTGCCATAAAAAATCAGCGAATGGTGCATCACGTTGAACTTGAGCATATCGCCTACCATATTTTGAATGTTTTGTACGCGCGGGTCACAAAACTCCATCACTTGGTGACAATCCATACAAATCAGGTGGTCGTGCTGACGGTAGCCGTAAGATTTTTCGTACTGTGCGAGGTTTTTGCCAAACTGATGCTTCACCACCAAATCGCAATCTACGAGTACGTCGAGGGTATTATAGACGGTAGCGCGGCTGACACGGTATTTTTTGTTTTTCATCGAAATATACAACTCATCCACGTCAAAGTGGTCTTCGCGGGTGTAGATTTCTTCCAAAATAGCGAAACGCTCGGGGGTTTTGCGCAGCCCTTTACGTTCCAAATACGCCGTCAAAATGCGTTTGGCGGCGTCGAGATTTTCAAGTTTGGCCTGTGGCATGTTGTATTTGAGGTTCAAACAGTCAAGGCAAAATTACATAATTTATCTCAAAATACTGATGCAGGCAGAAGGGATTCAAACGTTTTCGCCAAAAAAGGTGTTAGCACTACATCGAATCATCCATAATCGTCGCGTCGTTTGAAAGCACTTGCCCACCTCAACAAATACCTCGTCAAATACAAGTGGTACCTCATTTTAGGCACACTTTTTACCATTATTTCCAATCTTTTTGGCGTCATTCCCGCCCAATTGGTGCGCTACGCGCTCGATTTGGTCAAAGAGACGATTGATATTTATTTTTTGTTTGACGGCACCAAAATCCAGTCGAACCTCTACGACATCTTCGCGTTTAGTATTTTGCTTTACGGTATTTTGATTTTGGTCATGGCTTTGCTTAAGGGTTTTTTCCTGTTTTTGGTACGGCAGACGCTCATCGTCATGTCGCGGCACATTGAGTACGACCTAAAAAATGAGATTTACGACCACTATCAATCCCTGCCGCTGAGTTTTTATCGCCGCAACAACACGGGCGACCTCATGGCGCGGATTTCGGAAGATGTGAGCAAAGTCCGAATGTACATCGGCCCGTCTATCATGTATGGCATCAACCTCATCGTGCTTTTTATCTTGGTAATCAGCTACATGCTGTCGGTCAATGTCACGCTGACCCTCTACGCACTGCTGCCGCTGCCCGTGCTATCGGTGAGTATTTATGTGGTCAATAGCATCATCATGAAGCGGTCGGAGGCACTGCAAGCGCAGCTTTCCAATCTCTCTACTTACGTACAGGAGTCGTTTTCGGGGATTCGGGTCATCAAAGCCTTCGTGCGGGAGCGCGAGCAGGTGCGGGAGTTTGTGCATCAAAGCAACGACTACCGCGACAAATCGTTGAGTCTGACCCTCGTGGACTCGCTATTTTATCCTTTTATTGTGATTTTGGTAGGACTTAGCAACGTCCTCGTGGTTTATATCGGTGGTCAAGAAATCATGGCAGGACGGCTTACACCGGGCAATATCACCGAGTTTATTTTGTACGTGAGTATGCTCACTTGGCCCGTGATGGCCCTCGGCTGGACCACCAGCCAAACCCAGCGCGCGGCAGCTTCGCAGGAGCGTATCAATGAGTTTTTGCGAGAAAAAAATCACTTGGTCTCTGCCAAAAACATTGAGCGCGCCATCAAAGGCGACATTGCGTTTGAGAATGTGTCTTTTGTCTATCCCGATACGGGCATCAAAGCCCTCAAAAACTTCAACCTGCGCGTTAAAGCGGGCGAAACAGTGGCGATTTTGGGTACGACGGGTTCGGGCAAAAGCACCGTGGCCAATCTCCTCATGCGTCTCTACGACCCCACCGATGGTAGCATAAAAATTGACAATACACCCCTGCAAGATTATCATATTCAGGCGTTTAGGTCACAGACAGGCTACGTACCACAAGATGTGTTTTTGTTTTCGGATAGCATCGGGGGCAATGTGGCCTTTGGGGCGCCTGAGATGGCTTTTGACAAAATCGAACAAGCTACCAAAGATGCCGACCTTTATGCCAACATCCTGGATTTTACGGAGGGCTTTGACACCAAAGTAGGGGAGAGGGGCATCACTCTGTCGGGTGGGCAGAAACAGCGGCTTTCTATCGCGCGGGCCATCTCGCGCAATCCCAAAATATTGATTTTGGACGATTGCCTCTCGGCAGTAGATACCCAAACCGAAAACACGATTTTGACCAACCTTCGTCGGATTATGGAAAACCGCACGTCGGTCATTATTTCGCACCGCGTGTCGTCGGCGAAGTTGGCCGATTTTATTGTGGTGTTGGACAACGGCCAAGTCGTTGAAGAAGGTACTCACGATGACCTTCTCCAACAAAATGGCGTGTATAAAGAGCTTTACGATAAGCAGTTACAGACCGAAGAAGCGTAGCGGTATTAGCCCAACTGCATTTTGACGGGGTCCCATTGAATGATTTTTTTCTGCTCGGCACTCATGTTGCACGCCAACGACGGCGCGGCAGCGCGTAGCCCAAACTCCGCATCTTCTCGCACTTTGCCTTGCCCTCTGACGGCGTTGAAAAACGTCAGGAAGTGGTCGTAGCGGTCGTCGTAGCTTTTGTCGGCTTCGTAAGTTTCGACGGGTTCGCGCTTGACCCACCGCTCGTATTTGTCTTCGGGGTATTGTTGTTTTCTTTTTGCCAAAAATGCCTCTTGGGTGGCTTTGGGATAAGTGAAAAGTGCGTCGTAACCTTCGCTAAACATGGGGGCGGTAGGGCGTTTGAGGCGATGTACGCTGAGGTCGTTCCAGCCGATTTCGAGCGCACCTTCGGTCCCTACGAGCTTGGTTTTGAGCAAGCCACCGCTGCCGTCGGCGAGATTGACGCGCGTCATAAACTGAAACGAGGGGTGTTGGGTAGTTTGAGGATAGCTCATCAGGGCTGTTACCAAATCGTAGGCATCGCGGCCATCTTTCCAAAAGTTCAAATCACCCAGCGAGAAGATTTGAGTGGGTCCTAACGAACTCGTAATCGTGTGAAGGCTCGTAATGAGGTGAACGAACAAATCGCCCGCTACGCCCGTGCCGTAGTCTTTGTAGTTGCGCCAACGAAAAAACCGCGCCGCTTCAAAAGGCCGACGTGGGGCATCGCCCAAAAACTTGTCCCAGTCGAGCGTTTTGGGGTCGAGGTCGGGGGGAAGGGTATATTGCCACGCACCGAGGGCATCGGAGCGGTCGCAGCAGGCTTCGACGTAAGTAAGCTCGCCAATCAGCCCCGATTCGTAGATTTCTTTGGCTTTGAGTACCGACGAGGCACTGGCGCGTTGGCTTCCTACCTGAAACACTTTCCCGCTTTTTTTGTGGGCGGCTATCACCGCAGCCCCTTCTTCGATGTGATGCACCATTGGTTTTTCGCAATAGACGTGCTTGCCCGCGTTGAGGGCGTCTATTGAGATACGGTCGTGCCAGTGGTCGGGGGTGCAGATGAGTACCGCGTCAATGTCCTTGCGCTGAAGCAGTTCGCGGTAGTCGCGGGTGGTGAAGAGGTGGCTTCCCCAAACTTCTTTGGCTCTCACAAGGCGAGCGTCGTACAAGTCGCACACGGCTACTACCTCTGTACCAGGGACTTTGAGGGCGCAGTCGAGGTCATAGTGGCCTATGATGCCGCAGCCGATGAGACCGAGACGGATTTTGTCGTTGGCCGCTACGGCCTTGATGTTGGATTCGAGTGGCTTTTTGTCGTCTTGGCCAAAAGCCGACGTAGCCGTAAATGCCGCTGCCGTACCAGCAGCTTTTTTGAGAAAGTGACGACGAGTATTTGACATAATCAACGGGATTTTTGGTTGAAAAGCAGCAACCGAGGCAACTCTAATGTCTTTCGGCTATCAGATTGGCATTTGAGCGCGTGGAAAAGTGAGCTGAACAATAGCCCCTCCTTCAGGGGCATTCTTCATTTCGTATCTCTTTGAAAATACGGATGAGCAAAATACAAACACAAGAATATGTAGGATTTAAAGGGTACGTCCCAAAATGAGTTCTTTGAGTTTACGGAGTATAAAGATGATTTGGAGCAAATCCGATTTTTTGGTGGCATCGAACTGTCCACTCGTGCAGTAATTTTTACCATCAAGAATCGTGAAATGCCAGTTAGGACCAATCAAGTAGCCGCC
Organism: Spirosomataceae bacterium; assembly: GCA_025455795.1. Lineage (GTDB taxonomy): Bacteria > Bacteroidota > Bacteroidia > Cytophagales > Spirosomataceae > Runella. The sequence goes on along the minus strand of JALOLW010000169.1, from coordinate 2,413 downwards.
ATAAATAGGCTTATTGTCTTGGTTGAGTTCTTGCGCAATGAGCATAGCCGTCAGCATTTGGGCTTCGGGGTCTTTTTTCTCGCCTCTCTTCTTCTTAACCGCGGCGGCGGACCGCTTCTGAAGAAAAAAATAAGGATGACGTGGGGCGTGGAAAGGCTCGGGAGTAGCCACAATACAATCGCTGACAACCGACAGTTCGTACCCATTGACAACGGCAGAGAGAGGGCGTTCATAAAAGACCTTGATTTTCTTTCTGATTTTGATTTTGGCAATACGAAACGCTAACCCAACGAAGTCGATTTTAAGTTCTTCTTCGTTCCAGTAGCCACTGTCTTCGGCTATTTCCTCGGCCATTTCGTCAAATAACTCTTGTTCGAGTTCGGACAACTCATAAGCCGCTGAAGTCCAATCGTGCATGGCTTGGGTAGGGGCAACCACCTCAAGCGCAAAAGCATTGGCTAAGGCGTTAAGGTCAAATCCGATTTTTTTAGTCGCCTTTTGTTCCATGTTATAAAATTTTCAAAGTACAAAGATACACAAAAATAAGCAAGGAGAATGGCAAAGCTTGTTCCCGTCCACCATTACAAATAACCATTTTTACCTCTAACTTCTTGGCAACCGTCCTGCGTTTTTTACCGAATCTTGAACTGATACATACCTGCGGGCGCAGTGCGGGGCTTGGTTTCGGTTTTGCCCGAAAGCGAGGTGGCCGATACATAATATTCCACCGTAGCGCCTGACTGACGACAAGGAATGACCGCCGAAAAATGCTGCGGATGTCCTTCTTGATTGAGTTTGACGCGCTGCCAAGCCGTAGTACCTTGTACGCGCCAGACTACTTCGGCTTGGTCGGAGGCCAATCCTTTTTGGCTGTAATCTATCAGCGTGACATATACCTTTTTGTCGTCTTCAACCGCTACTTCTTGGGCAATTGTTTTGACACTCATAAACAACATTTCGGCATCCCATACCGCACGAGTGCGGCAGTGGAGGGCGTCGCCATCATCCCAGCCATAGACTTTGTAATGATTCTTGACCGAAGTGGGTAGGTAGGGTTCGTTGGCCAGCAGGTACTCAAATCCTTTGACAGTATAACCTGGCATGAGTTCACGCCAACGCGCCAATGCCAGACTGTCTTCTTTGATTTGAAACAGTGGTACATAAATTGTTTTGTTGAGAATCAGCGAGTTGGAGTACGCGGCTAATTGTTCTTTGTCAAAACGCCCCGTTTTCATGCGCAAGATTTGGTAAGGTCGCCCGTAAGGGGTTTTCAGTTGGGCCAATTCGTTTTTTACGATGTTTTCGTAAATAGGATATAGTTCGTGGTCGGTAGGCGGTTCCAAAACCATGATGCGTTCTTCGTCGAGCGGCTTCATAAGGCAGTCCACGTGCTGGATGCCCCGTTTTTCAAAATTGGAAAGAATATGATAGCGGTCAATGCCCTGCCACTGTTTGTTGAGTTCAAAAAACTGCGGGGCTGACACCCCGTAAAATTGATTTTCGTTGAGCAAAATACAGGACGAAAACGCCGTGCCGATGCCGTCGGTGAGGACGTTGCCGCCCGTGGTGATGAAAGGCAAGTCAGCTACTTCGATGTTCAATCCTCGGCCTAAGTAAGCCGTAGCGGCATCTTCGATGTCGGTTTTGAGGATTTTTTGACCATCCATAAACAAAAATTTCAACGAGTCGGTGCAAGATAAGCCCGTGTTGGGCGTGGAATAGACGTACTTGCCATCGGCCAACTTCATTTTTTTTTCGGGGGTAAAAATCACCGCAGGGCCCCAGTCGCGTGTCCACCAAGCATCTACACTTTGCGGGGCTTGAATAAACTTCACCTTGTCCAAGTCCATGCCCCACCGCATAAACCACCGTTGCGCTTCTTTTTGGCTGGTCTCGTTTGCGACCAAGATGTAGAGCATGGCATCGTTGGATAGTTCAGCCACCAATTTGTACGGGACACTCAGCGGCCACACCACCATTGCCCCAAGCGCGGGCTCCCACTCGGCAGCCATGCGATTTTGGCGGTCGTGGGTATAAAAATAGGGTTCAGTTTGGGCCGACACGCGCAGCGACAACAGCAACAAGCAGATAAAGAGCGATTTGGGGAATGAGAGGTAAATCATAATGTAGAGCAAAATAAGTGCAACGATGTTGGTAATAAGTAGTATTGAACCCAAAGCCATTGATTTTTTTGCTAAAATAGCTTTTACCTCAACGATAAACAAGGTATTTTGCGGCAGTATTTCTGAAAAAATAAAATGAAGTATCTCAAAATCATTGGATTAGTGCTGTTGAGTTTGGTTGGACAGGCACAAGCCGTCCGCAAAGTGAGTGCGACCATGACCATGCGAACCGCCCACAAAGGCAAAACCACCAACAGCAAAGCCAATGATATAAATCTGGATCAGGAGAT
>JALOLW010000563.1 GCA_025455795.1 Spirosomataceae bacterium | reverse complement strand
AAAAATCTGGCATTTTGAGAAAAATATTGCCAATTCGGCGGGCAACTTGTGCCTGCACCTCGTAGGAAATCTGAACACTTATATCGGGGCCGAAATCGGAAAAACGGGCCATGTGAGACACCGTGACCTTGAATTTTCGCTCAAAAACGTTCCAAGAGAAAAGTTGATAACAATGATTGACGATACCGCACTGGTAGTCAGGCAGTCACTCGATAAGCTCAAAGAGGAAGAACTGTCGGAAGAATACCCGATTTTGGTGTTTGCTCAAAAAACCTCCACAGCCTATTTTTTGGTACACCTTACGACACACCTGACGTATCATTTGGGGCAAATCAATTACCACCGACGACTGCTTGACGTTTAACGGTGGTTATAATTTTGTGATAAATTGTAAAAAAAAGTCCCGACGAGTAGGACAGTATTAGCCACTAAATTGATATTTTGGGTGTTGGCACAACCAAAATACAAAAATCCCCGAACTATACCCTAATCACTATTTATTGCGTCCTGTTGAAATCATGGCACAACGGAAACCGATAGTAGCCGTAGAGGAATCTTGGGGCAAGAAACGGCGAGTACCTGGCGAAAGCCAATAAGCCACGTCGTTCCAAGAGCCACCTTTATAGACACGGAGTTTGTCATTGACAACCGAATTGCTGTGTTTGGCATCATAGCGTTTTTCTTCATCCAAGAAGCCATCACGACGGAGGGGGTTCAAGTCTTTGAAATCCATGTAAGACAACGGGCGATACACGTCATAGACCCACTCGTTTACGTTGCCCGCCATGTTGTACAAACCAAAATCGTTGGGGGGATATTTATAGACTTCTTCGGTAATGATTGCACCGTCGTTAGATTTTCCAGCGATACCCGCGTAGTCGCCTTTGGCACGCTTGAAGTTGGCCAACATTTCTCCTTTGTGGCGTCCGCGAGGGTTGCGCATTGAGGAGCCGTCCCACGGATAAATACGCTGATTGGATTGGTTTTCATCCACATATTGTGTGCCAATCATCGCTTTTGAAGCGTATTCCCATTCCGCTTCGGTAGGAAGGCGGTAGTTGGGGAGTACGTAGCCACTCTCTACCAACGGACGCGAGGGCGCAGAAGCCATTTCGGCCATTGGCGCAGCTCCTTTTTTCTTGCGTCCACCTTTTGAGCTGCCGCTGTTCTTGCTGTTGTGTTTAGCGGCCAAGTTTTCATTGACAAAATTGGTCCGCCAAATCGAATAGTCGCTGGCTTGAACCCACGACACACCCACTACGGGGTACAAACGAAACCCTGGGTGACGGAAATAATACGTCACGTAAGAGTCGTTGAAAGACAGCGGGTCTTGCCAAACGGTGGTATCGGGCAGGGCTTTAGAATACACTTCTGCCGACGAATCCCGCTGGATGTAGTGCAAGTATTCGAGGTAGTTGAGGTTGGCGATTTCGGTTTCGTCCATGTAAAACGACTGAACGCTGACAGTCCGCTCGCGGTTGTCGCGCGAATTCATGATGTCTTCTTCCAGCGCGCCCATTGTAAAACGCCCGCCTTCGATGAAGACCAAGTTGGGACCTACCACTTGTGATTTGTAAGGCAATACCGCAAAGCCTTCTTTCCCCTCTGCCTGTGCTTGCGCACCTTTTTTACCTTTGGTTTTTTTGGCGTTTTTGGTCGCAAAACCTACGTCGGTTGTACGGCTTTTACTGCCAGGACTGAGACTTGTAGGTTGCTTGGATTTGCAAGCACCGATTAGTACAAGCGTCACCATGACCACGGTCGCTGATTTCAAACTAAATTTGACCATTGTTTGGATTAAATAGTTAATCGTTATGAATGATTTGTTATTCAAACAGGCCGCGAAGTTACGACTAATGCCGCAAAATGCCCAAATTTCGGCCTATTTCTTGTCTATCAATAACTTTGCCAAACTTACTTTTTGGACAAAACTTTCTTGATTGTGTTGTTTTGGAATGATAACGACGTTTATTTTGGGTGTATTGCCCAAGCTGATGAAAAAAATAGCCTGCTTTTTGTTTTTTTGTACTTTCAGTTTTGAACAGATTGCCAATCTGTGGCTCATTGGGTGGGGATCGAGCGTCGTACCGTTACAAATCCCAACCAGTGGTGTATTTGCTCAAACCAAAGTTACCAATGATTCGCTCCAAACGGACATAGCGCGGGCTTTGGCTTATTTGGCGGCAGAACAGGTCAAAAGCCCCGTTTTGCACCAAGCTTTTGTGGGGGAATGGCCCGCGTACATGCAGATGCACACGCGCTTTGTGCTGCTCGGCACGCGCCGCAAAGCCCGCGATTCTAACTGCTTCACGACGGCGGCAGTCCACAACACCCTCGCTGAGATGTACTTGGCCGATACTTCTCTTCGCCAAATTTTGCCCATGTTGCGGGCGGCTTATCCAGAGATTTTGACTTACGCCACGGGGCAGCAGTTTAATTTTTGGAAAAAACTGCCACCTTACCGCGACTTGCAGCGCGGCCCCGAACCCAACCCTGTGCCGTGGGTACGACGACCGACGCACTATCGCCTCCAATCGCGGTACATCAACAACGC
>JALOLW010000168.1 GCA_025455795.1 Spirosomataceae bacterium | reverse complement strand
CTTTTCAACGGCAAAGATCTCAACGATTGGACGGTCAAAATCCACCACCATGAGGTAGGCGACAACCACGGTGATACGTTCCGCGTAGAAGATGGCCTCATCAAAGTGCGCTACGACAAGTACGACAAATTCAACGAGCGATACGGGCATTTGTACTACAAAACGCCTTACTCGTACTATCGGCTGTCGTTGGAGTACCGTTTTACGGGCGAGTGGCGCAAAGATGCCCCAAGTTATACCGTCCTCAACAGCGGCGTGATGTTTCACGCCCAAGACCCGCGCACCATTCTCAAAGAGCAAGATTGGCCGATTTCGGTCGAAATGCAGTTTTTGGCAGGACTCGGCGACGGCAAGCCACGCCCCACGGGCAATATGTGTTCACCAGGAACGGATGTGTTTTTTGAGGGGAAAAAAGACCCGCGTCATTGCATCAATTCTACCTCTAAAACTTACCCAAAAGAAGAATGGGTCAAGGCGGAATTAGTGGTTTTGGGCGACTCCGTGGTGCAGCACTTTATCAATGGTGAGCGGGTATTGCAGTACGAAAAGCCCCAAATCGGCGGTGGAGTGGCCAATCGCTACGACCCTGCCCTCAAAATAGACGGCCAACTCCTCCGCAGCGGCTACATTGCCCTTCAAAGCGAAGGCCAAGAGATTGACTTTCGCAACATCAAACTCCTTGATTTAGAGGGATGTACCAATAAAAAGTCCAAGGCTTATCGCTCCTATTTCGTAAAACACAACACAGCAAAGTGTCAATAAAAAGGGCTTAGGAGCGCGATTCCTTTGACGTAAGTCTTAAAACATAAAAAAAAAACGTAAGTTTGAGCGGTGTTTGTTGTATTTTGAGACAACGCCCCCACTTATGTTTTTACACAAATCGCCGCGCCTGCTCAAACGTTTTTATTCAGACTTTGTGTGGCATATTCCCACCAAAGAAAAAACGATTTACCTCACTTTCGACGACGGCCCCATCCCCGACGTGACCGAATGGGTGCTCGACCAACTCGCTCTTTATCAGGCCAAAGCCACCTTTTTTTGCATTGGCGACAATGTCCAAAAGCATCCCGATATTTTTCAAAAATTACTCGCCGAAGGGCATAGCATTGGCAATCATACCTTCAATCACCTCAAAGGGTGGAGTACTCCGAATAACGATTATTGGGCAAATATCGCTCAGTGTCAGGGCGTTCTTCCCACCACGAAGTTGTTTCGACCACCTTACGGACGCATCAAGTTGAGTCAAGCCAAACCGCTTCTTTCTCAGTACGATATAGTGATGTGGGACGTGCTGACGGGTGATTTTGAAAAATACCTTTCGCCCGAGCGATGCCTCAAAAAAACCCTCCAATACACCCAAGCGGGTTCGATAGTGGTACTGCACGACAGCCTCAAAGCATGGCGCAATATGAGCTACGTACTGCCCCGACTTCTCGAACATTTTGCGGCATTGGGATATACTTTTGCCGCACTTCCGCAAGAATCGCTCGCTTCTATCAAAGTTTGATTTTTCTTGGCTAATTCTGCCAAAGTCCATTATTTTTGTGCCGTAAAATTGTACATTTTTACGGCAAACAATATTTTCATTTTCGTATTTTCATCTCTTTTTCCCGACCAATCCACCAAATGTTACGCATAGCTATTCAGAAATCAGGTCGCCTCAGCGACGACTCCATCAAGTTGTTCAAAGAATGTGGTATTCGCTTTGAAAGTAGTTCAACGGGCAAACTCAAATCACTTTCCACCAATTTTCCCGCCGAGTTTTTGTTTTTGCGCGACGACGACATCCCCGGCTATGTCGAAGACGGCGTAGCAGACTTGGGTATTGTCGGTGAAAACGTACTGGTTGAATCAGCCAAAAACGTGCGCGTGGTGCATCAGTTGGGCTTTTCTAAGTGCCGGTTGTCGTTGGCGATTCCGCGTAGTACGCAATGGAACGGAGTCCAAGATTTAGAAGGACGTGGTATTGCCACCTCTTATCCGCGTATTTTGGGCAATTACCTCCAAGCACGTGGCGTGCAGGCCGACATCCACGAAATCAGTGGCTCGGTCGAAATCGCCCCCAGTATCGGTTTGGCCGATGCCGTCTGCGACATCGTGAGTTCGGGCAGTACACTCCTCAGCAATGGCCTCAAAGAAGTAGAAGAGATTTTCAAATCAGAGGCAGTATTGATTGGAAATCACCAACTTACGGACGAAAAACAGGTAATTTTGGAGAGTTTATTGTTTAGAATCAATGCCGTACAAGCCGCACAAAGCAACAAATACATCGTATTGAATAGTCCCGTAGAGGCCATCGAACGCATTGCAGCATTGCTTCCAGGCATGAAAGCCCCCACCGTAGTACCGCTCAAAACCGAAGGTTGGGTGTCGCTTCACTCTGTCATCAATGAAAACGAGTTTTGGACCAGTATCGCCAAAATCCGCGAAGCGGGTGCCGAAGGAATCTTAGTCATTCCGATTGAAAAAATGATTTATTGAGTAACTTTGGCTCATATAAACAAAAAACGCTATGAGTACTTTTGTTATTCCAGTTGATAAGAAGCAAAAAAAGGTGCTAAAACCTATTTTGGAATACTTGAATCTTGCCTATCAAGAGGTAGAAGGCAATAAAGATTTTTGGCAAGAACTTAGTAATGTACAACAACTTGACATTGAGCAAGGAATTAAAGATGCCGCGCAAGGAAATACAAAGCCGTGGAAAGAAATCATCAATAAACTTCAATAAATGGCATTGGAAATAGAGTTTACTCATCGTGCTGAACACAATTTAGAAGTTATTTTGGCTTATCTTGAAGTAAAATGGTCTGCAAAAGTCAAAACAGATTTTTTGGCAAAATTATCTGAGCAACTCTTTCTGATAAGCGAAATGCCATTTCTCTACCCTGCTTCTTCTGTTAAAAAAGACATTCGGCGATGCGTAGTCAACAAACACACCGCAGTGTATTATCGTATTGAGGCTGAACGAATTTTGGTCATTACAATTCAAGATACTCGTATGAATCCAGAAAATCTTCAGTTGTAGCAACTTTTTTCTTACAAATGCAAATTATTCCATTTCCCCAAAAATCAGATTGGCCATCGCTGTTGGCACGGCCCACGCAAAGCATGGCAGCCATCGAAAAGGCCGTCGCTCCCATCTTGACCCAAGTACGCACCGAAGGCGATGCGGCGTTGAAAGCATTGGCATTGAAGTTTGATAAAATCGAGCTGACTGATATCGCCATGCCACAGGCCGCTCTCGAAGCTGCTGAAAGCCAACTTTCCGACGAACTGAAAACCGCCATCCATCAGGCATATCACAATATCCGAGCGTTTCACCAAACCCAACACCAACCCATCCAAAAAGTAGAAACCATGACGGGGGTGACTTGTTGGCGGCGCAGTGTAGGCATCGAAAAAGTGGGACTTTACATCCCCGGCGGTTCGGCACCGCTGTTTAGTACCGTACTGATGTTGGGCGTACCCGCACAGTTGGCGGGTTGCCGCGAAGTGGTGCTTTGTACCCCCTCCGACCACCCCGCTATTTTGTACGCGGCGCAGTTGGTAGGAGTTACCAAAGTTTTCAGAATCGGGGGCGCACAAGCCATTGCGGCCATGGCCTACGGTACAGCATCAATCCCCAAAGTCTATAAAATCTTCGGCCCGGGCAATCAATACGTGACCGCCGCCAAAATGCTCCTCGCCAAAGAAGGTATGGCCATAGATATGCCCGCTGGACCCTCAGAAGTAGCGATTTATGCCGACAAGACGGCCGTTCCTGCGTTTGTCGCTGCCGATTTACTCTCCCAAGCCGAACACGGCGAAGACAGCCAAGTGCTACTCGTCTCGACCGACAAAAAAGTGCTAACAGCCATCAATTTGGCCTTGATGACGCAGTTGGAGGCATTGCCGCGCAAGGAAATCGCCCGCAAAGCCATCGAAAATAGCAAGGCAATTTTGGTAGAAACTGCCGACGAAGCCATCGAACTCCTCAACGAATACGCCGCCGAACACCTTATTTTAAGTGTCAAAGAGGCCGAAGCCATGAGTGAGCGCATTGTCAATGCTGGCTCGATTTTTTTGGGCAACTACACCCCCGAATCTTGTGGTGACTATGCCTCTGGCACCAATCACACCTTGCCTACCAACGGCCACGCCCGTGCGTACAGCGGGGTGTCGTTGGATAGTTTTGTCAAGAAAATCACCGTGCAGCACATCAACGAGGAGGGCATCAAAAACATCGGCCAAACCGTAGAAAACATGGCCGAAGCCGAAGGTCTCCACGCTCACAAGCGGGCCGTGAGTTTGCGTTTGAGTAGTTTGAAGTAGCTGGTGGTGCATTCACGAGCGTTACAAACGCTCAGTTCGTTAGTTCGCGTTGCAAACGCGAACCATCATTGCATTTGTAAATTCAAAGTAATTTTTGGAAATTTGTCTTATATTTGACGGAAAAATTTCACAACCATGACTGCTTTATCTGTTGCCAATCGCCTCGGAGGGGCCAAAGTGCTTGGTCGTACCGTTGATTCAGACTTCGATTTCTTTGACTTAGCAGCAACTGGTATCCCCAAAGCTACTATTAAGCATTTGGCCGACTCGCTCGGCATCGAAGTGAGCGAACTCGTTAATTTCCTGCCTGTTACAGCCCGTAACCTCCAACGCTACCAAGACTCCGACCTGCTCAATACTGTCGTTTCTGACCACCTCATTGCCCTCGCCAAACTCTTTGTGTATGGCGAAGATGCCCTCGGACGTGATTATTTTCGAGATTGGATACAAGGCCCTATTTTGGCTTTAGGCTATGTAAAACCCATTGATTTTCTAAAATCTCATACAGGGATTGAGATTATTCGTCGAGAATTGGGACGCATCGAACACGGAATTTTTGCCTAATGGAATTATTCAGAGTGACCAAAGAACTGTATCAGCATGATTTGTCTGGTCAAGGTGCGTATCTAAACGGGGGACGCTGGAACGGCGTAGGCTATGCTGCACTCTATACGGCTTCACGTCGGTCGTTGGCGATTTTAGAGACAGTTGTTCACTTTCGAGTACCTCGCCCCCCCGAAGATTACGTCCTGGTGGTGCTTTATGTGCCTGACACACTGGCTATGCAGAACGTATCGTTGGATGATTTGAGCAAAAACTGGCGCAAAGTCACCCGCGAAACCCAACAAATCGGCGATGAATGGCTCGAAAAATGTCAAACACCTCTTTTGCGCGTACCGTCGGTGATTGTCAATGCCGAATACAATTATATTCTGAATCCCAAACACGCTGATTTTCAAGCGCTCAAAATCATCAACGTTGAACCGTTGTCGTTTGATGAACGTTTTTTTAGGAAAACTTGAACTTATACGTATATTTTATAAATTTGCACGTAAGCTAATTTTTATGAAAACTAAACTCACACTAAGCGTAGATTTAGAAGCTGTACAAATGGCTAAATATTACGCGACACTTCATAACACAACTGTTTCCGCATTGTTTGAACAACTGATGCAAACATTGCCGCATAAAAAGTCCAAAGAAGAAATCCTCATTGCTGATAAATATTACGGAATTTTATCAAGTACAAAATACGCAAAAATGACCGACGAAGAACTCAAAACGGACCGCCACAAAGACAAGTATGGCTATTGAAATTTTCTTAGATACCAATGTTGTTTTAGATGTTTTGTTTGAAAGACCAGAAAGGTATGCTGTGGCAGGGCGGCAAATTTTACGATTTTGTGAGTTAGGCAAAATCAATGGCTATATTTCTGCTGCGTCGTTTTACACAATTACTTACTACGTTCAAAAAAACAGAAGTCTATCCGAAACAAAGCAGATTTTGGGCGATTATCTGAATTTATTGACAACACTCGAAACTTCCCACTCGTCGCTTGAAACAGGTGTTCATTCGCTTTTTACTGATTTAGAAGATGCTTATCAATATCAAACAGCCTTAGCTCAAGAATCTATCGGCTATTTTGTAACAGGCAATATCAAAGACTACAAAAAGTATCAAGTACCCCAACTTCCCATTGTTACGCCAGATGAATTGCTGACGCTCATTTAAACCCACCCTATAATGGAAGAAATATTCGTTACCAAAGTCCGCATCAACAAGGTTCGTCATTTGGAGAATCTTGAAATACCCCTGTCTGATACCGAGCGCAAGCACCTCATTTTGACAGGAAAGAATGGCAGCGGCAAAACGAGTGTGTTGGAAGGGATTGTGACGTTTTTAAATTGGACAACGAATAATTATATAGACAATGAAATTTTAGAAAATAATATCATTTTTTTTCATGAATATAGAAAAAAACAACAAGAAATAGAAGAAGAACTTAAGTACGCTAAAAACTTAAGTTCATGGAAATCAGGCATGATCGCCCTCGAAAGAATAAAAAATGAAATTCGTGAATATGAAACCTTTATAACCAATAATGTTCCTGTAGAACTACGCTATGTATCCGATTTTAACCGTTATTTTAAGATACTCGGTCGTACCGACTTTATAATCAAATATTTCCCCTCAAAACGTAATTTCAATCCTACTGAATCCACAGGTCCACAAAAGATAGACTTAAAAGATACATATACGATTAATGAAGATGCGAATACAAATTTTGTAAAACAGTTAGTAAATCTTCGTTTTGATTTTTTAGATAGCAAGGATACGGGTAAAAACTACGAGGTTGAAAAAATAGAAAAATGGTTCATAAAATTTGAGACTGTTTTAAAAGCGATGTTTGACGACGAAACGCTTGAGTTGGTATTTGACCGTCCAAACTTCAATTACAACATCATTACAAAAAACCATAACCCTTTCAATCTCAACCAACTGTCAGACGGGTTTGCCGCTTTTTTATCTATTGTAACAGAGATAATGATGCGAATGGATAAAAAATTTACATCTCAAAATCCATACGACCTACAAGGCATTGTCCTCATTGATGAAATCGAAACGCACTTGCACATAGATTTGCAGAAGAAGATTTTGCCGTTTTTGACAGCATTTTTTCCAAAAATCCAATTTATCGTCACCACACACTCACCCTTTGTGCTGAGTTCGATTGACAATGCCGTGATTTATGATTTAGAAAAACAGATACGGGTGGAGGATTTATCGGGTTATTCTGTTGATGGAATTATTGAGGGTTATTTTGATAGTGAAAAATATTCTGGAACTATCAAGAAAAAAATAGAGGAGTATGAGCAACTTATGGAGAAAGATATTTTGAACGATACAGAAAAAGACCGTCTCTATTTTTTAGATAAATATTTGGATGAACTTCCAGATTTTCTCTCGCCAGAACTACAAGTTAAAATTCAACAAATAAAATTGGCTAAATTGGTATAATGATAAACATTATCAGATCAGAACCTGCTCCGTTGTGTTTGTCAGTGGAAAGAAATAAGCGAAACGGAACTTATCGCTGTGGCGATGTTAAAGATAGATTAATTACAGACTTTCATAACAAATGCTACTTGTGTGAAGAATCAGATGTTTCAAGCATAGATATTGAGCATTTTATTCCACATCAAAACCAAGATTTAGCCCTAAAATTTGACTGGAATAATTTATTTCTTGCATGCAGTCATTGCAACTCTCTCAAAGGATTGCGCCTAAATTTGCTCAACTGTACAAATCCAAATCACCAAATAACAGAGCGAATTGAATTTTATATTGAACCCTTACCTTTTTCTCAGGCCAAAATCATAGCTGTATTCGATGATGAATTAACCAAAAATACGGTATCTCTGCTTGATCATATTTACAATTACCCTGATTCTACAAACAACGCCTACAATGAAGCACTCAACATTCGCAAGAAATTGATATTGGAAATTCTTTCTTTTCAATCCTTATTAGTGCAGTATTTTTACGGTAAAGGTCTGAATCAAGACGATAAATTGGAACTGAGCCAGCAGATTCGCCGTAAACTTCACCCAGAATCAGCATTTACAGCTTTCAAAATCTGGATTATAAAAAGTAAACAAACGTTCATGAACGAATTTAGCCAATATCTCCCCCAATGACTTTCGACCTCAGCACAATCCTCCGTCCACACATTTTAGATTTGGTACCGTACTCCTCTGCCCGCGACGAATACACGGGCAAAGAAGGGGTGTTTTTGGATGCCAACGAAAACCCCTACCAAAGTGCCAACGGACAGGCATGGAACCGC
>JALOLW010000562.1 GCA_025455795.1 Spirosomataceae bacterium | reverse complement strand
TTTGAAAAACAACAACACGCGCGGCAGTTGGTGGAGTATTATACCAATCCACAAAGCTAACCTTTCAGGTAAGGTTACAAAATCGTGGCACGAGTTTAGTGTTACCCTATCAATTTTCGCAGTCCGTAAAAAGCGCCTTCAATTGTTTCACCGCTTATCGTATCGTTTCAAGAATTTAGTGTATTATTTTTATCAATAAGTTGTAGGTTACCTTTGGTTTCTTGTTTCCAAAAGCCGCCGGTAATCATTGTTGTTAGTAGTATCTTTCTAATTGAGCTTCACCTATCCTATATTTTTGGTACTCCATCATGGTGCTAAATTGTAGAGCAGGTTGTCAAATCGTATTTTGGAATTGGCTACTGCCTTCATCATGATTGTTTGAAATGAATAGTTCCTGAATGTTTGATTGATAGCAAGATTCTATCAAATGAAATTTAAGTACGGAAGCAAAAGTTTTCGGGTGCTTGATTCGTCGCATTCAGCCCCACAAGGGTGGGGATACACCCGAAAACTTTTGCTCAACTCCTTAAAATGAGCACGTCATGCGTGGGCAAATTCTGGGTGAAACATCCCTACTTCTTTGGCTTCAAGCAGTGACTCGCCCATCAAAAACTGGTCAATCTTGCGGGCGGCTTCGCGGCCTTCGGAGATGGCCCACACCACCAACGACTGACCACGGCGGCAGTCACCAGCGGCAAAGATTTTTTCTTTGGAAGTTTGGTACTCGGCGGCGGTCGCGCGGATATTTTTACGAGAATCGGTGTCCAAGCCAAACGCCTCAATCAGTCCTTGCTGTGGATGTACAAAACCCGCCGCAATCAAGGCCAAGTCACAGGGAACGAGACGCTCGTTTTCTATCATCGGCGATTTGCGCCCGTCTTCGAGGGTGCGCTCACCCACGATGTCGGCAATGCGTAAGTGCGTGAGTTTTTGACCGTCGCCCACAAATTCTTGTACGGCAATGGACCAAAAACGGTGGCAACCTTCTTCGTGCGAGGTAGAAGTGCGCTTGGTCAGGGGCCAGTTGGGCCAAGGCGTGGATTCGTCGCGTACTTTATAAAACGGCTGCGATTTGTCGTCGTATTTGGGGACCGACATTACCTCAACTTGGGTCACGCTTTGGGCTTGGTGACGGTTGGACGTACCCACGCAGTCGGAGCCAGTATCGCCTCCTCCGATGACCACCACGTGCTTGTTAGTAGCCCAGATTTCGCCGTTGGTATAGTCGTCGCCACGGTGGTCTTTGAGGCGCTCGATGCTTGATACACGCTTATTTTGTTGGCTCAAAAACTCCATGGCAGGGTGTACGCCTTTGCCGAGGTATTCATTCCAACCAGGAATAGTGATGGCGCGAGGCTCGGTCGAACCTACGGCCAACAGAATGGCGTCAAAGGAGTGTATCAATTCCTCCACGTGGACATTGACACCCACGTGAGCGTTGGTACGAAAAACCACGCCTTCTTTCTCCATTAGTTCCACTCGACGCTGTACGACCCATTTTTCGAGTTTGAAATCGGGGATGCCGTAGCGCAGTAGTCCGCCGATGGAGTCGGCTCGTTCAAAAACCGTCACTTCGTGGCCAGCCTTGTTGAGTTGGGCCGCCGCCGCCAATCCCGCTGGTCCTGAGCCGATGATGGCCACTTTTTTGCCAGTACGTTTGGACGGAATGTTGGGTTGGATATAGCCTTTTTCGTAGGCGGTTTCGATGATTGATTTTTCGATAAATTCAATGGCTACGGGTGGCTTATTGATACCCAACACGCACGACGCCTCGCAGGGGGCAGGGCAAATGCGGCCCGTAAACTCGGGGAAGTTGTTGGTACTACTCAAAATCTGGTAGGCGTATTCCCAATTGCCTTCATAGACGGCGTCGTTGAATTCGGGGATAATGTTGCCAAGTGGGCAGCCGTTGTGACAAAACGGAATCCCGCAATCCATGCAGCGAGCGATTTCTTTGTAGTCCAAGCGGCGCTCTTCTACGCTGCGTTTGGTAGGCAACTCGCGCCCAAATTCAATAAATCCAGTAGGTTTTCCCATTTTTCTACGGTTCGTGACTAATTTGACGAATTAATGAGCTATTTCTTGTTGAGGTGTATTCGCTCGCTTTTCAATGGCCACCAATTTTTCTTTCAATTCTTTTAAATTATTGACGATGGCTGTTTGCCATTCTTGTTTTTCAGCCTCGCTGCGATTATCAGCTTCCTCGGTCAATTTTTCCCAAAAAATATGTTTATCATTCTCATGGAGAGATGACATTAGTTTATACTGATTCAGCAATTCAATTTGTTTTATCTGGCTCATTTTTAAAATACCATATTTAGCAAATATTTGATTAATTTTTTCGATGATTGAAAAGTACATTTACAACAACAACCTCTTGGCCAAGAACCAAATAATAAAGTGTGTATTTTTTATCAATAGCAATTTTTCGAATGGTCGTAAACTGCTGCGTCACCATTCCAATAAAAGGGTGCTTTTCAAGAATGTCTAAAACTTTTACTAAACGATTTGAAAAAACGTCTGCAAAATCATCGCTCCATTCATCCATAAACTATTTTGTAAGCCACTGTTTGATTTTGTCTTTTACTGTTTGATTGTCAATCAATTCTCCTTGCTCAATTTGCTCTAAAGAATGTTGTATTCTTTCTACTTGATCACTGGATAAATCAATTTTGTTGGGATGCTCCAAAGCAAAATCAGCTACATAGTTGTACAAATCTTGTAACATTTGAGTATCCTCTAATTTCTCAATGAGAAGATGAAAGTTTGACTTTAGTTCTATTGCAGACATAGTCTTTATCAGTTGAGATTCACTATTTTACTTCAACGTGTATTTCCCCAGCAACTGATAGATTTCGTTGATGCTGCGGTCTTTTTTGAATTCGAGATTGATGGGTTCGTGCGAGCCACTGACCCAGATTTTGATTTCGGCATCAAGGTCAAACATCCCCGCGCTTTCTTTGGCAAACCGCACGATTGAGCGGTACGGAACCGACTGAAAGCTCACTTTGGAGCCTGTAAGTCCTTGTTTGTCCACCAAAATGAGGCGTTTGTTGGTAAACACGATTAAGTCGCGTACTACTTTGAAGGCACTTTCGAGGCTCTCACCTTCTACCATGATAGGGCCAAACTCTTTTTGCAGCGAGTCGGTCGAAATGGCGGCGGCGTTGCCCATAATTCCGTCTAAAAATCCCATGTTTGTGTAAAGTTATTGCAAAATACTTGTTGTACTATTTTATGAGATAAGGTGTCTCGAATACGTCTTCCCAGGTCAAGTCAGTGATATGGTGGGTGGTGGCACCCGTCTCAATTTCCGCTTCACTCAAGGCTTCTTCTAAAGATTCCTGCCAAATTTTTCTTAGAAAATCGTCGTTGAGTGCGGGGCTGTATTTTTTCCAAGATTTTATTTCGTAACGTGCATTACGGATACTATTTGCCCAGCTACGAGAACGTTTGTCGGGTTGTATTTTCCATTTTATGACGTGTAACATTAAGCGAATCAACTGGCTTTCCAATGCCCTACGGTCTGAACGTGACATACTTTCAATCAAAATAGTGAGGCCCTCTTCTGCGTCAGTTAAGTCACCCGAATCAAACGATTTTTTTATCTCCTGCAAGGCCAGAAGTTCGGATTC
The DNA here is from genome assembly GCA_025455795.1 of Spirosomataceae bacterium. GTDB lineage: Bacteria > Bacteroidota > Bacteroidia > Cytophagales > Spirosomataceae > Runella. Next base: position 29 of record JALOLW010000562.1, on the reverse strand, counting down.
GGCAGAAATATCTTCCCAATTTTTCATGT
>JALOLW010000167.1 GCA_025455795.1 Spirosomataceae bacterium | reverse complement strand
CGGTCGTTTTCAGAAAGTTGAATAAACTGAATGCGCTCACCCAACATTCTGATACTGTCACCGATGTTTTTTTCTTCAATGTTGGCGTGAAATGTATCAAACATAATCTGACAGTTGGGGTGATTGACGGCATCTACAAACTGCCTCAACTCATCGCTGCAACTTGTGAGGTACAACTCAAACCGATTGAGGTACTCTAATCCAAGCATCACTCCGTGCTTTTGGGCGTATTCGGCCAACTGCCAAACACCCTCCACGCCCCATTTCCACTCGTCGGAAGTGGCAGATTGCCCCGTAAATACCCCCAAGGCCGAATGATACGGTCCCATGAGCTTGTCGGCTTCCAATACTACGGCACAGTCCACTACCTGTTTGAGATGAGAGAGGGCGTGTTGTCGAACGGTCGCGTCGGGGCTGATGAGGTTTTCGGTAGGGCCACAAAAAGTATCACAAAAACGATGCAAGCCGAGTCCGTCCAACTTCTTTCTCCAACGCTCCCAAGCGCGGGGGTCGGTGTTAAAAATCGGAACTTCTACGCCCTCAAACCCAATCTCTCGAATCAAATCAAGCGTAGGGAAGAGTCGTTCGTCTATTTCAGTGCCCCACAGGAGCAGATTCATACTGTATTTGAATGACATGCGGTATTGATTGATTATTTATCTTCTGGTAAAACGAAAAGTGAATGTTCGGGTTTGGAGCGAAGGCTTGTGGTGAGGTCGGCCATTTGCTTGCGTTGAGATTCATTTGAAGAGGCCAAATTTTGGGACTCGCCCACATCGCTTTTCAGGTTGTACAACTCTTCTTTTACCGTGCCATTTTTCATTTTTGATTTGATGTATTTCCAGTCTCCGTGCCGAACTGCCTGAAAATAGCCACCTTCGTAAAACTCCCAATAAAGCGGGCGTTGTTGCCAGTTTTGACCTGTTTTCCAATATTGCCAATGCGATACACCGTCAATATCTTGTGGTTTTTCGACCCCTGCCATTTCCAAAAACGTTGGCAAGAAATCCCAAAACGCACCGTAACCTTCGCGGCTGATGTTTTTGGGCAACCCCGCCCCCGAAACAATCGTCGGCACGCGAATCCCGCCGTCGGTCATGTCACGTTTGACGCCCCGCAAACCGCCCGAACTATTCATCAAAGTCACGTCGGCTTTGGTACGCCCGCCTTCGATGTGCGTACCGTTGTCAGAACTAAACACGATGAGGGTATTTTCGTACAAACCTTTCTCTTTCAGTATTTTAACAATTTGACCTACGTAGTCATCTGCTTTGCTCACCATCGCACAGTAAGCGGCTTTGGGCATTCGTTGACTGCCGTAGTGGCTGCCTTCCCACGGAGTTTCCTCAAAGATACTGTTGCCGTTGGCATCCCGATAGCGTTTCATGGCCTCGGCAGGCGCGTAGAGTTCGGCGTGAGGAATGATGAGCGGCAAATACACAAAAAAAGGCGTTTGAGCCGATTGACGTTGGATAAACTCCGTAGCCGAGTCGGTGAACAAATCGCACGCAAAACCACCACCACCTCTAATGCGCTGCATCTGAGTTTGTTGGGTAAGTTGTGGCTGATACTGCCAAGCAATCCCTGGCAATTGATAATGCCCTTCGACGTGATGCAAAAATCCCACAAATTCATCCCAGCCTTTTAGTTCGGGACTCCCCGTCGTGTTGATGTCGCCCAACCCCCACTTGCCAAACATAGCCGTGCGGTAGCCCGCTTTTTGGAGGAGTTGGGGCATGGTCACGTCGGTAGGTCGAAGCGGAATTTCGCCATTGCCGCGTATGTAGGCATGTCCCGTATGCTTGCTTGTCATAAGCGCACAGCGGGAAGGCGCACACACGGTACTGCCACTGTAAAACTGCGTGAGTCGAATCCCGTCGGCGGCCAATTGGTCAAGGTGAGGTGTTTTGATGATTTTAGAGCCAAAACAGCCCAAATCACCATAACCGAGGTCATCGGCCAAAATGAAGATGATGTTGGGTTTGGAGGAGGCCGACTTGGGGGTACTTTGGATACCCAAAAGTGCCAATAGAACCGTAGCCGCGACAAAAACCTTTGACATGAGTCTCGAAAATTATTTATTATTTCAAAGACACCTACCCTCCAATTCTCCTGTTGTGGGTATCAATGGTATAACGGAAAGGTTTCGATAAAATCAATGACCGATTGAAGATTTTGGCGCAGGGTTTGTTTCCACCGTACCGTAGTAGGCTGCATCGCTTTTCGCAACGAAAATACACTGGCAAGATTGGCTGAGGGGATTAGGATTTGATAATTTTCTATCAACTTTTTTGTGCCCGATTTTTTGATAAGCATTTCAATATCAGATTCTTTGGAAAGACATTCTTTGAAATTCATAAACACCAACGCCTCCAACTGATTGACTTGCCAACCCATGCGCGTGGGGGTGAGAACACGCTCGTGCAGGTTGTGCAAAGCCACGTTCCAGCCGATGTTTTTGGCGACGGTCACCTTGTCAAACAAAATCGGGACGTAGTTGAGCCAAAGCTGGTCGTGGTTCATGCCGTGGCAGAGGTCAAAATGCGCTCGGTCGGCGAGGCGGGCTTGGTACCATTCCAGAAATCGTTGGGTATTTTCGGTGCGGCGCAAACCCCAAAAACCCGCATCGTACATGCCCGAATTGAGGAACAGTTTTTCGTCGCCATATTCTGATTGACCAAAAGTCTGCGTCAAACGTGGAGTGAGCAAAATGTCAGCGTTTTGGAGGGTTTCGGTGACACTATTCAAATTTTCAAACACCTTTACGGTAGCATCAAAATAAATGACGGCCTCGGCTTCTTTCAAAAAATGCGTCGCAAAAAACGGCTTTGAAGCGGCTACAAGAGCATTTTGGTCGTAGTCTTGGGCAAAAACCGCGTCAGGCGCGACTTCCGACAGGCTCACCGTGTCGGGATGCTTGCTTCCGACCATCCCAATCCGAAATGGTATATCGGCAGGCAGAGAAGCCTTCAGCACATCGGCAAAAGGAAGCAGGTCTTGGTGGCAAACGGTAAATATGAGTGTCTTCAATTTTAGTTATTGGTTATTAGTTATTGGTTATCAGGTTATTAATCATAATTCAAACAAAAAATAACGACTAACCTAATAACTTTTAACTTCCATTAATCAAGCCAATGCAAAACAGCCCGCAGCGGTTGGGTAAGTGCGGCACGGATGCGTTGGTATTTGTAAACGGGTTCTTTTTTGATGTAATGACACGGAAATTGCCGATAATAAGCGTTTTCGTTGCGGAGCAATTCTTCTCGATAATAGTCAAACAAGGGATTCAAATCGGGGCGTTGCTCAAAAGAAAAACGGTCTTGGTATTTTGAAATCACAGCAGGTTTGGCGGGGTCGTAGCCGCTGTAATGAAAAAAAACCACGGGCTGCTCGTTGACGAGATGTTGGTTATGTTCAAAAGTAAAATACCGCTCGTGGAGGTTCCAGTAGGCAGCATTCCAGCCTGGGTGTTTCTCGACGTGGACGTTGTTCCAAAACACGGGGGCGAAGGTGACCCAATTTTGATCCACAAAAAGGCCGTTGCAAAGGTCAATTTTGCACTCATCAAACAGCTTCTCTTCCCACCATTTTACAAACGCAGTAGCTTCGGGGCTTTTGTGCAAGGCGATAAAACCCAAGTTATAAACGCCCGTGTTGAGGTGGTGGAGTTCGTTGGGGGTGAGGCGGTCTTCGATGGGGGTGGTGATGTGCGGTGTCAGCACAAAATCGTGTTTTTCGAGCAATGCCTCCAGCCCCGTAAGCGGCTGATAAACAATAATATCAGGGTCAAAATAAATCACATTTCGGACTTGCGGAATTTGCTCAAAAAAATACCGAATAAAATACGGCTTGACAGCGGTGTTGAGTTCGGTGATGTTGTAATGCTCACACATTGCGTCGAGGCCGTTGATACCGATGTTATGAAGTTCGAGCAGTTCAAAATCAGGCAGTTTGTCGGCAGGAACTTGGGCTCTGTCCAATCTATCCACCAGCCCTATCACGTACCGAATGTGCGGATTGGTGCGGCGGAGCGAGTCACCCAAAGTACGGGCTTGGGCCAAATAATTGATAGAACAAAGCGTAAAAGCTAAAGTCATGGTTTACAGTCTATTGATGATACCCAACACTTTTCTCACGCTCTCATCGGTATCGTGTCGTTGCAGTACTTTTTGTTTGGCTTTTTGGCCGAGGGTTTGTCTTAATTTTTGGTTTTCAATGAGTTCGATGATTTTTTGACTCATGGCATAAATATCCAAATATGGTACTACAAAACCCGCATCTTCTTCCACGAGTTCTGGCGCGCCGCCCGATTTGTCAAAGCACACGATAGGTCGCTCGGCCAATGCCGCCTCCAACACCACCAACGGGTAGGGGTCTTCGCGGGAGGTGAGCAAAAATACGTCAAATTGGCTCAAATAATCAAATACTTCGGAGGTAATCCCGACATGAATGACGCGCTCGGTCATCTCCATCCGCTCGGCGTCAAACCGCTGCACTTGGTACAACTCCGAATCGGGGTGCATCCCCACCCACACAAAATACACGGGTTTGTCGGCAAAATACCGAATCACCTGCTGCGCTACCATCATAAATGCGTCGTTGCCTTTGCGCCATTCGGCGTGGCCGCAGCCCCCTACCAGCACCGCATCGGGTGGCAAGCCCATTTTTTGGCGGATGTCTGTCTTGCGCCCGTCTTGTATTTTGCTCAAAATCAGCGGTGTATCTATGATTTGAAACGTGCTAATTTGCGCTGATGGATACTTGTAAGTTTTCTCAAAATACTGCGCTACCGCCCGCGACACCACTATCAGGTGTTTGGTACGACGCATCAGGTGCGCCATGTCGTCGGGGTCACTGAATTTTTTGACCGACATCTCCAACTCGTGCGCAAACAAAATCATAGGTACGGGCAAATAATCTAACCTCCGATACACCGCCGCCGAAGCGATAGAATTGACAAACACGAGGTCGAAATTTTTATCCATGAGAAATTTTTTCAACAGCCGTAGTCGTCGCTCAATCACGACGCGCTCTACCCATTGAAAAAACCCTAAGAATTTGAGCAGTTTGTCCAGTGTTCGCCCCAAAATCACGTCGCCGTAGCGTGGCAATCGCGTGACAGATTGGGGAAGTTCGGCTTTAAAATCATCTTCCAACGACCCATCGCTGCACAGCAGAAGGTGCATAGACACGGGCTGCTGTTTCAATTGTTTCAACAACTGCAACAGCACTATCTGCGCCCCTGCACGATTGGCATCGTGACTAATGAAGAGAATATTTTTCAAAACAACCTTACTCAAATATCAGTGAAATCAATTCGGCGACACAAGCGGGCTTGGGGCTTCCTTCCAGCTCAAAAACCGCCTCCACCGTCACTCTTGCACCGTTGGGCTGTTGGTCTTCGATTTCTTTGAGGGTGGCCTTCATCCGCACGCGGCTGCCCGTAGGCACGGGCGAGGTGAAGCGCACTTTGTTGGTGCCGTAGTTGAGGCCCATTTTGGCACTGTTCACTTGGTACATTTCGTACATAAACTTAGGCGCGAGCGAAAGCGTCAAAAAACCGTGTGCAATGGTGGTTTTGAAAGGCGAGTATTTCTGCGCCATTTCGATATTGACGTGAATCCACTGGTGGTCGCCTGTGGCTTTGGCAAAATCATTGACCATTTCTTGGGTGATAGTGACCCATTCGGAAGTACCGAGGTCTTGGCCTACGTGCGCCCGAAACGCCGCCAAATTGTCGAAATGAAGCATTTTTTTTAGTTTGAATGTTTAAGGCTTATTGCTATCTACTTTGATGCGTTGTTCGCGGTTGGTGAGTTCCCAAGCGGTATGAAACACCAACTGCACGATTTTGGCTTGTTTGTCAAACATGATTTTTTCTACGTCGTCGCCGGGGCGGTGGTAGTCTTCATGTACACCCGTGAAATAAAAAATGACGGGGACTTTGTTTTTGGCAAAATTGTAATGGTCAGAGCGGTAATAAAAGCGGTTGGGGTCGCTGGGATTGTTGTACGTGTAGTCGAGTTGGTAGTTGATATAGCGCGTGTTGGCATCCTCGCTGATGGCGTGCAATTCGGATGAAAGTTTATCAGAACCAATCAAATAAACGTACTGAGCGTTGTTTTTGTGGGCCTCGTCTATGCGTCCTATCATGTCAATATTGAGGTTACAGACGGTCTGTTTGAGCGGAATGACGGGGTTTGATGTGTAATATTCTGAGCCAAACAGCCCCTTTTCTTCACCCGTGACGGTCATAAACAAAATACTACGGCGGGGGCCATGCCCTGCGGCTTTGGCTTTGGCAAATGCCTCGGCCAATTCGAGAATCGAAACCGTCCCCGAGCCATCGTCGTCGGCCCCGTTGTTGATTTCGCCGTTGGGCGATATGCCGATATGGTCTAAGTGCGCCGTGATGACCACCACTTCGTCTTTTTTGTCGGTGCCTTCCAAAAACCCAAGCACGTTTTCGGTACTCACGATGTCGTCTTTGCGCTCGGCTTTGATGGCCAACGTGCGCTCTTTGAATCGTCCCGCGCAGGTTTTACCCGTTGTGAGGGTACTTTTTTCAGCTTTGGCGAGGGCTTTTTCTTTGATTTTGAGCAGTTCCAACGCCATTTGACGAGAAATAGTAAAGGCCGCGTTGCCACTGATATTTTCGTTGTAGGGGCGCATCGAAAGCCGATTGAACCGCTGCGTCATGGCCGAGCGTTTGGCCACTTGCTGACGAAACTCATCCCCTTTCAAATCCGACACAATCAGCACGTACTTTGCGCCTTTGTTGCGCGCCAAAATCACCTTGCGCTGCCACGCGGTGGCGTCGTTGCTCCACTTGGAGGCGGTAGCGTCGCCCGACACGAGAAACTGACCGTTGGCGTTTTTGGGTTCGCCTTCCAGCACAATCACGGCCTTGTCTTTTACGTCTAAACCCTTGTAATCGTCGTATTTGTCAGATTCAATGCCGTAGCCTGCAAAAATCACGGGGATTTTTTCTTCGGAAAGCACATTGACCAAACCACTCAAAAAGAAATCTTGCTGCCAAGCGTAGCGTTGTTTGTCGGTGGCGAGATAGACCTCACCCCAGGCTTTTTGGTACAACGAATACGGCTGAAAATAGGATTTGACGCCATCGGAAGTAGGGATAATGGGCTGTAAACCAAGCGACTTGAAATAGTTCATCACGTAATCGGCGGCTTTTTTCTGCCCCGGCGAGCCTGTGTCTCGCCCTTGCAAACTATCGTGCGCTATCACACGCAAGTGCCGCTCCAAATCTTGCGGCGTGATGCTTTGGGCGTACTGACTTGACATATCTTGGGCTCCTGCAACGGTAGAAATCAGTAGGCAGAAAGCAGTAAGCAGTAGGCCGTTTACAGTCAATAGTTTACCGTTTACAGTAGGTAGTATCAGCGCACGCAGTCGCTCGGCTCCACCGACGGGGCCGCCCTTGCGGTGACGACTATTCATTGGCCTCTGGCCAATTGTATTCAGAAAAAGAGAATGAATATAATGCAACGATGATTTCATGGAATATCGGGATAAAAGATTCAAAAATCATATCAGAACAAACGCCAAGAGGCGATTTGCTCAATAAAATGCGGAACAGAGGCAGGCAACAACAACGCCATAAAAACTACGCCAAACACTGCCCCCCACAAGTGCGCGTCGTGATTGACACCGCCCGTCATACCAAACTGCCGCGCCATGGCCACGGAGCGACGAGATTCATAGACCGAATACGCCATGTACAACGCCCCAAACAAAAACCCAGGGATACAGATAGCAAAATAAAGGCAAACTTTTTGGAGAGGGGCCAACAAAATGAAGGCAAACAGCAACGACGACACTCCCCCCGAAGCACCGAGCGAGTTGTAGTGACTATTGGTACGATTTTTCAGAAAGCTCGGAATGTCTGACGCCACAATGCCCAACAAATAAAGCAGCACAAAATAGATTTGTCCGTTGCTACCAAAAATACTTTGGAGGAAAAACTCCATCGCTTCCCCAAAAAAGTAAAGACTGAACATATTGAAGAGCAAATGCCCAAAATCGGCATGAATGAAGCCCGACGTGAGAAAACGGTAGTATTCGTTGTGTTTGGTGATTTTGACGGGGTTCATGAGGAGTTTATCCATCAACGAAGCGTTTTGCCAAGCGTACCAACTGACTCCGACCGTAATGATAATCAAAATGAGGGTGAGCGACATAG
>JALOLW010000166.1 GCA_025455795.1 Spirosomataceae bacterium | reverse complement strand
GTTCAATGATTTTGTTTTCAGGGACAGAGTGACCACCCGTCAAAATTCGGTATTTCACTCGCGAAATATTGATAAGAGGGTCTTCAGTGGCAACGTAATACAAGTAGGTACGGAAACCCAAATCACGGGCTTTTTTTAGCGTATCTACTTTGTCTTTTGATGACATCACCGTTTCAAAAAACGTAATACAAGTAGGTACGGAAACCCAAATCACGGGCTTTTTTTAGTGTATCTACTTTGTCTTTTGATGACATCACCGTTTCAAAAGTAAATGACTGCTGATGTTCAATTAATTTTTGCCGCAAAAAATCAGTTAGTATAGCACTCGTATATGAATCGAATCTTACATTCTGAAAAAGTAGATGCCCCTGGTCTGTATGTTGGATTTGCCTCCAATCCGTTGATAAAGCCATTTTATGACTTAATGGATGTTGTTCAAAAAAAAATTGCACCTCTTTTTCAACTAATTTAAACCCAAAGGTACTCACATCATAGAAGCCCGTTTCACCAACTTGACGCTCTATATCGTCGGGATTTAGATAATGGCCTAATAAATGATTGGAAATTACATTCTTGACTGTACTTTTTCCAGAGCCATTGGGCCCAGCAAACATTCGCAAGCGATTTACATTCATGGTTTACGAATAGAGAAATGCTTTTGAGTAATTTCAGTCGGTTTGGCGATTTCTTTGATGATTTTTTGAGTTCCATCTGGAAATACTTCTATTAAAAAGCCATTAGACGCTACCAGTACACTGCTACCCATGGCCAATGCACGCCAATATGCCTCTTTTGTGGCATATTCAGCCAGTTCAGGAATGTGATTTTCGAGGTATTCTAATTCTTTTTCGCTGAGTGCCATGACTACATTTTTTTGATAAAATGACAAATATAATCTTTTTCTTTTACGTCTGAATCACGCCTACATTGAAGGCTTTGGTGAGGGGAGCATGATTGGCGGCTTCGATGCCCGTGGCTATCACACGGCGCGTATGGAGCGGGTCTATGATGCCGTCGGTCCAAAGGCGGGCTGCCGCGTAGTAGGGAGAAAGTTGGGCGTTGTAGCGGTCGGTGATTTCGGTCAAAAGGGCGTTTTCTGCTTCTTCTGAGAACGTTTGGCCTTTGGCTTTTAGCGTTGCTACTTGGATTTGGAGCAGCGTTTTGGCCGCCGACGCGCCGCTCATTACGGCCAACTGCGCCGTGGGCCAGGCATAAATCAGCCGTGGGTCGTAAGCTTTGCCACACATGGCGTAGTTGCCCGCCCCGTAAGAATTTCCCACAATAAATGTAAACTTCGGCACCACGGAGTTGGCGACGGCATTGACCATCTTGGCCCCGTCTTTGATAATCCCCCCTTGCTCCGAGCGACTACCGACCATGAAGCCCGTTACGTCGTGCAAAAACACCAGCGGGATTTTCTTTTGGTTACAATTCATAATAAACCGTGCGGCTTTGTCGGCGGCATCGGAGTAAATCACCCCACCCATCTGCATTTCGGCGGGGGCATTTTGACCTTTTTTGGCTTTGACGATTTTGCGTTGGTTGGCCACAAAGCCCACCGCCCAGCCCTCCACACGGGCATAGCCGCAGAGGATAGTTTGGCCGTAAGTGGGTTTGTATTCGTCAAATTCTGACTTGTCCACCATGCGTTCGATGATGTCGCGCATGTTGTAGGGCTTGTTGCGGTCGGTCGGAAAAAGCTCGTAAATCTCTTGGGGATTTTTGGTGGGAGGTGCGGGTACGATTCGGTCAAAACCCGCCGTAGGTTGGTGTCCCATTTTATCAAAAATACGCTTGATGGCCTCCAAACAGGCTTCATCGTTGGGGTATTTGTTGTCGGTCACGCCCGAAATATCGCAGTGGGTAGAAGCTCCGCCGAGGGTTTCGGCGTCTATATCCTCGCCGATGGAGGCTTTGACCAAGTAAGGCCCCGCCAAAAAGATAGAACCAGTACCTTCGACAATGAGTGCCTCGTCTGACATGATGGGCAGGTACGCGCCCCCCGCTACACAACTCCCCATGATGGCCGCCACTTGCAAAATCCCGAGCGCCGACATTTGGGCATTGTTGCGAAACACCCGTCCGAAGTGTTCTTTGTCGGCAAAAACGTCGGCTTGAAGCGGCAGATAAATCCCCGCGCTATCCACGAGATAAATGATGGGCAAACGATTTTCGAGGGCAATTTCTTGGGCGCGAAGGTTCTTTTTGGCCGTGATAGGAAACCACGCCCCTGCTTTGACAGTGGCATCGTTGGCTACTATTACGCACATCCGCCCCGACACCCGCCCAATGCCCGCCACCACCCCGCCCGACGGGCAGCCGCCTTCTTCGGCGTACATTTCATCGGCCACAAACGCCCCCATTTCCAAAAAATCACCCTCCGTATCTATCAAATAGGCAATGCGCTCGCGGGCGGTGAGTTTGCCTTTGGCTTTGTGTTTTTCGATGTTTTTGAGACCTCCACCGAGTTTGACTTGTTCGGTTTTTTGGTGAAGTTTTTCTAAAAGTTGTTGATGAATCTCGGAGTTGGTCATGACGAAGTGATTTTTGGATTAGATAGGCACACGCGCTAACTGTTCATCGCAAAATTAGGGATTTTATTGTTTCCGTCTTTGCCCCTTTTTATCAATGCCCCAGCCCCCACCCCACTTTACTTATTAGCTGTCAATCCCACCTTTCCCCGTTCGCCCTCACCCATACAGCCTTTGGCCCCCAGAAAACCATATTTCCGCCCGTCTTTGATGACAAAGTTGGACTTGATTTGGCCCGTGTTGTACCACATTTTTTGCGGACCTTCGGGTTGGCCTTCGTCGTTGTAAGTAGCCAACGAGTACAGTTGCCCGTTGGAATGCCACTCACGATGCTCTCCCACGGGGATGTCGTTTTCGATAAAATACACAAACTTCTGTCTCCCGTCGGGCCACCAGCCTTGGTGTTGGCCCATTTTTCGGTTGTCTTTGTAGTAGCGTATTTCCATTTTTGTGCCATCGGGATACCATTTTTGTTGCTGGTTTTCCAGTTTGCCGTTGAGGTAACTCATCCGTGCGGCCACCTGGCCGTTGGCGTATTTTTCGAGGACAACTCCCGAAAAAAGTTGCCCCTTTTGGTATAAAACATCGTTTTGGAACAACAAAGTCGTGTCTGTCGAAGCGACTTGTACGTTGGGGATTTGCCCATACTCAATGGTGGGTTTTTGGGAAGGAGTTTGGCAGCTTATCGAAACCAACAACAGCAATACATAGCAATAGATGGGTATATTCATCGTAAAAAAAGTTTTGAGTGGTACTTCCTTGCTTAGACGATAAAAGCTGCAAAAACCTTTGCACGATTTAAAACTTGTGCTTACTTTGTTCTCAACACCTCTCAAACAACTACCCGATAAACTTTTTATTATTAAATTTGATGTTCATAAAGGGTTGTGTTTAGTACTTTACATCTTTCCAACACAAAACCAACTAACTATCAGCCTTTTATGAATATCGCAATCCATAGTCTAAATTAATTTAAACCAGTTTTGATGAAGCGTTTCTCTGTTTTTAGCGTAAGTCTTTTTCTTTTTGCCGCAAGTTTTTGGGCTTGCGACGATACTCCCACCGAAATCCCCGTCACCGTTCGGCGGCTCGAAAAAGAAATTTTTGCGGCCAAATCTCCCGACGAACTAACGGCTCTCTTTCAAAAAAATCCTTTCTTAAAATCGTATTTTGGGGCAGGGGCAGAAGTGTCTGACTCGTTGATAGTGAGTCAGTTGTACACCAATGTGAGCAGTCAGCAGTTGCAGCAGTTCAATCAGTCGTTGGCGCAGCAGTTTGGCGATTTGAACAGTATTCAAACGCAGCTTCAACGGGCTTTTGGGGCCATCAAAGCATCTTATCCCGACTTCAAGCCCCCCCAAGTAATGACCGCCGTGACGGGCTTTATGGGGCGCGACTTGTACGTATCCGACTCACTCATCATCATTGGGTTAGATTACTTCGGCGGGCCCAAGGCCACCTACCGCCCGCAGGTCTATGACTATCAGTTGCGCCGCTTTCAGGCCGAATACATCGTGCCTTCGGTGTTGTTTTTGATGGCCTCGCGTTACAACAAAATCAACAAAAACGACAACACCCTCCTCGCCGACATGACGTGGTACGGCAAAGGGTACGAGTTTGTGAAATACGTGCTACCTGACACGCCCGACAGCCTCGTGATTGGCTATTCTGGCCAACAACTGACCGACGTATATGCCTCACAAGAAGACATTTGGGCGTATTTTTTGGACAGAAAGCTCCTCTACCAAACCCGCGATGCCGAGAAAGAACGATTTTTGGGTGAACGACCCTCCACCGTCGAAATCAGTCAGTACTGCCCCGGGAGTATCGCCCGTTGGGTAGGGTGGCGCATCGTGAGTAAGTATGTGCAAGAAACAAAACCCTCTTTGGCTGAACTCATGGCCAACGAAAACGCCCGCGTACTGCTCGAAAGTTCAAAATACCGAGGACGACCCGACGAAGAGTAAAAGCGACCTTTCGCGCTGAATTTGTGAATACCTCAATTTTAGTGTTACTTTGGGTTATCCAAACCCCCAAACTGCTGATGCTTCTATGAAAACCTACCTGCTGCTGATTTTTGTTTTGTTTACGCTTTGCCTCTCAGCGCAGGTCCCCGCCACCATTCGGATTGACAGCCTCAGTCATCGCGGAAAAGTACTGCACGAAGGTTGGAAATGGCACGCGGGCGATAACCCCGAATGGGCCGACCCCGATTTTGACGACAGCGAATGGACAACGGTCAATCCTGACCAACCTATGAAGTCTATCCCGGGATTGATGGAACAAAAAACGGGTTGGTTTAGGGCGGTCATTGAGCTGTCGCCCGAGGTTGCCCAACGTCTTTTTTCGCTTCAAATCAGCCAATCGGTTGCTTCAGAAGTGTATATCAACGGACTTTTGGCCCGAAAATTTGGCAAAGTAAGTACCAATAAAGACTCTATTGAAGCCATGAATCCTTTTACGAGTCATACCATCGGGTTGCCGTATTCGGTGAGTTATCCGTTTATCCACGTTGCGATTCGGGTAGGCTATCGAGACCATTTTTTCTACGAACAAGTAGGTCACAACCAAAACCATTGCTTGCGGGCGGTATTGTACGAAACCGAGTATGCGAGCCGCCCCAACCGCTACCGACAGTATCAAATCTACAACGGTTGGTTTTTGGTGGGCGTTTTTTCGATTTTGACTTTTCTTCACCTGGCTTTTTACCTGTTTTTTCGCGCGCAACGCGCCAATTTTTACTTTTCTGGGACGACGTTTTTCTTGGGGTTGGCTTTTTTTTGTATTCCTTTGGTATTTGACTACATCGAGTCGTTACGTTCTTTCTTTTTCATCCAACTCTTCGAAACTGCCGCTTTTCCGTTGGCCTATTTGTTTTTGGTAAGGGCTGTTTATGAGATTTATGGACATCCCAAAGGCCTGATTTACAAAATCTTGATTGGGGGTGTTTGTTTGAGTTTGCTGTCGTTGTTTACGCCTTATTCGGTGGGTTCGTTCAATATCGAACTGTTTGCGGAGCTCCTCATGACGATGGAGGTCATCAGAGTGACACTCATTGCTTTTCGCGCCAAACAGCCCGGTGCCAGGTTTATTTTGATAGGTATGATTGTGTCTTTGGTGATGTATATAATTTTTTATGGACAGATTATCCTTGAAACAGAAGGTTTTACGCGGGGTTCGCGCTTTTTGGGAATTGTAGCCTATCAAATCGCCGTCCTCTGCGTGCCGTTGGCTATTTCGTTTTATTTGGCCTTGAATTTTGCCCAAGTCAATAAAAATTTGGTACAACAACTCCGTGAAAACAATGCCCTTATTGAAAAAAACCTCAAAGTCGAACAGGATAGGCAACACCTTTTAGAACAACAAAACGAGCTGTTGGAAAAACAAGTGAATGAGCGTACCGCCGCGTTGAAGCAGTCGCTGGACGAATTACAACTGGCTCAAAGTCAGCTTATTCAGAAAGAAAAATTGGCTTCTTTGGGAGAGCTTACGGCGGGCATCGCCCACGAAATCCAAAACCCGTTGAATTTTGTCAATAACTTCGCAGAGTTGTCGGTGGAGTTGATTGAAGAATGCCCTCAACCTCCAGAGGGGGCTAATGAAGACTGGCTTCCACAAGACTCCCCCCCTGGGGGTTGGGGGGCTTTTTGGGATGACTTGCGGTTAAACCTGCAGAAAATCAATCACCATGGCAAGCGGGCCAGTAGTATTGTCAAAAATATGCTACTGCACTCACGGGCGAGTACGGGTGAGCGTACCATGACCGACCTCAACCAAATGACCGACGAGTGCCTGCGGCTTTCGTATCATGGCATGAGGGCCAAAGACAAACAATTCAACGCACAGTTTGAGACAAGTTTTGCCGAAAATCTTCCCTTGGTCAATATCGTGTCAGAAGACATCAATCGGGTGTTGCTCAATTTGTTCAACAACGCTTTTTACGCCGTTAGACAGCAAAGTATCCAACTCAACAACCCCGCCTACCTCCCCAAAGTGACGGCTTCCACGTCACTGATCACCGCCGAAAACGGCAAGCAATACGTGGCAGTTTGTATCAAAGACAACGGTGCGGGAATTTCGCCCAACAGCCTCGAAAAGATATTTCAGCCCTTTTTTACGACCAAACCCACGGGCGAAGGAACGGGTTTGGGGTTGTCGTTGAGCTACGACATCGTGACCAAAGGTCACCACGGACTGCTCGAAGTAGAAAGCACGCCTGCCGCCGCGCAGCGTACTGGTGAAACAATGTTTTGGGTAAAGCTACCGATTTGAGCAAAAGCCCCAAATCGTCAAAACGAAATGGGGCTGGGCTGGTAAGTGACATCAAATATGGTCATCGGAGATTGATTGACACTTTAGCGTAGTCAGAAACTACGCTGAATGGTGTCCAAACATTTACATTCTCGCTTTTACGATATTGGTAAACTCGCGTGATTTGAGCGAAGCCCCACCTATCAAGCCGCCGTCCACGTCGGGACAAGCAAAAAGCTCGGCGGCATTTTTTTCGTTGCAACTACCCCCGTACAATATCGTCGTATCGTCGGCTACTTGGGCACCGTAGTGGCTCGCCACGTGGGCGCGTAGTTCGGCGTGCATTTCCTGCGCTTGGTCAGAAGAAGCCGTCAAGCCCGTGCCAATCGCCCAGATGGGTTCGTAGGCAATCACCACTTTTCCAAAATCTTCGGGTGAAAGGTCGAACAAAGACGCGGTGAGTTGGGCTTTGACAATCGCTAAAAAGTCTTCGTTTTGACGCTGTTGCAGCGACTCACCGCAACAAAAAATAGGTTTCAAGCCGTTTTCAAGGGCAATTTTAACTTTTTGCGCTAACAGTTCATCGTTTTCCCCAAAATACTGACGACGCTCACTGTGGCCCACAAGTACATACGGTACCTCAATAGAAGCCAACATCGCCGCCGATACCTCTCCGGTGTAAGCCCCCGAAGCGTTTTGGTGGCAGTTTTGCGCTCCCAGCGAAATCCGCGTCACTTCGTCGGTGTATTTTTTGAGAGACGTCAGATAAATAAACGGCGTGCAAAGCACCACTTCCACGTCGCCGCGCACTTCGTCGCGTACCATATTGACCACTTCCGAGGTGAGCGAGAGAGCTTCGGTAAGGTTTTTGTTCATTTTCCAGTTGCCAGCAACAATTCTTTTTCGCATGATGGGTTGAGATTGAGTGATACATCCAATTGACCCGCGAAATTAGCAAGAAACTCCCGAAAACTCATCATTGACGCGCTACTACGCCCATGGGTGCGTTGGTGGTATTACCCGCGACGCTGTTGTTGCCAAACGAAATCACTTGACCGCCGTTGGTGGTTTTGATACCGTCGGTATTGTTGAAGATATTACAATCAGAAAGCCTGATGAGCGAGCCACTTCCATCAGCCCAGACACCCGTGGTATTGTTGGTGACAGCACATTGACTCAGATTGACAATCGCCCCCAAAAACGCTCTAATACTCGAGACTCCGTTGTTGAAGATAGAATTTTGGGCATAAACTACTGAATTATCATTGGCATTCATGGCCACAGTTGCACCTACTATGCTGGTGTTTTCGATGGATACTTTGACCTTACCAACGGTGGTTTTGGTGACAATTCCCGTGTCACAGTCGGAAATAGACACGTTCCGAATGGACAATACGCCCGCTGCCGTTAGGTTGGCCTCAATCGCCGTGGCAGGGGCAGCATTGAACCCAATGATGGTACAGTTGTCCACCAATACCTGAGCACCCGCTATGTACCTTATGCCCCTCGTTCCAGTCCCCGCACCATTGATAGAAATATTCCGCAAAATCACTCTATCATCGCGTTGATAACGATGCCATTGGTACCAGAGGCCAAAATCCCCGCAAGCGTGCCATCACCGTTGAGCGTGATAGACTTGGTAATGGTCACAGCACCAAACCCTCCAGGGTCAAGTACAGAAATCTCGCCTCCTGCGGCGGTTTTGGAGATAGCCCCCGCAAATGTCTTGCAAGGCGCAGTACGGCTACAAGGATTAGCGTCATCGCCTACGCCCGATACCCAAGCGGAAGGTTGATGGCGTCGGTGTTGAAGCCTCCCCCGTACACACCCGGCCTGACGGCTTGCGTATTGGTAAAATTGCCGTTGAACCACGCTACGGCCCCCGC
>JALOLW010000165.1 GCA_025455795.1 Spirosomataceae bacterium | reverse complement strand
GCCCACGTGGGTAGTTCGGGTGTGTTATACCAAGGTCAAGCGGGTCCGTACAAAGTATTGGTGAGCTTGCAGCCACCCGACGTGATTCCTGGTACGGCACAAGTCACGGTCTATGTCGAAAACGGTCAGCCGCAGCTCGTCGAGGCGCGTCCTGTCTATTTTCGTACGGGTTTGCGCGGCGCACCCTCGCCCGACCCACTCGCTGCCGTAGTAGGCCAAACAGGTCAATATCAAGGGATTGTGTGGCTTATGTCGAGTGGGGCATCAAGTGTACAGTTGCGCTTAGAGGGCAAAGAAGGCAAAGGTGAAATCATCGTTCCCGTCGCAGCCACTTCTACCGCCATGCGCGAGATGCCGAGCCAATTAGGATTGATTTTGAGCATATTAGCGGTTCTTTTGGTGGTATTGCTCGTTACTGCCATCAGTGCCAGTGCGAGCGACGGGTTGCTCAAAGCAGGCGAAACATTGAATGTGAAACAAAAACGCGCCAAATGGCTCAACGCGGGCATTGGCCTGTTGATTTGTACGGCTCTTTTGTACGGAGGTAGTAGTTGGTGGAACGCTTGGGCGGCTGACTATCAGCGTTATATGTACCGACCTTTGGAAGGCACAGGAAAAGTATTATCTCAAAACTCCGAGCGTGTGTTCCAAGTCAAGATAGACACTACGCAATTTCGCCGAGGTTTAAACCGTCCATTGAGTTTCCTAATTCCCGACCACGGCAAACTCATGCACCTCTTTTTGGTTCGACAAGGTACGCTTGATGCGTTTGCCCACCTTCACCCCGAGCGACGCGACACCACCACGTTTGAAGCTTATTTGCCCAAACTTCCCGCAGGCAACTATTTGATGTATGCCGATATTGTCAATCGTTCGGGTTTTGCCGAAACCATCACCGACACCGTGACAATTCCAGCCATCCAAGGCACGGTTTTCCCCAAAACCGACCCCGAAGACACTTACGTTGTCACTGACCCGCTCAACAATCCCAAACAAATCCCCGTGGACGAAAACGTGGTTGTGTGTGGCAAACCTGGCACCCAAACCAAATTGAAAGACGGGTCGTCTATCATTTGGCAGGGAAAACCCAACGAAGCATTGGAAGCCAATCGGCCTTATTCATTGACTTTTGAGGTCTTGGAGCCGTCGGGGAAAGCCGCCCAACTCGAGCCTTACTTGGGGATGAACGGCCACGCGGCGGTAGTTCGCGCCGACGGCTCGGTGTATATTCACCTGCATCCTGTGGGTACATTGTCTATGGCCTCGCAACAATCCATGCAAGGGCGAATTACCGATACCACGCGCATCTATCGCTACGCCAATCCCAAAGGATTCAGGGATAGCATAGACCGCTACATAGCCAACCTCAAAGCCCTACCACCCGCCGACCGCGACCAGTTGTTGATGAAAACCATGCTTGCTACGCACAACATGAAAGGAATGTCTCACAGCAACATGATTGTCTTTCCTTATTCGTTTCCGAAAGCAGGGCAGTACCGTATTTTTGTTCAAATCAAACGCAATGGCCAAGTGCTGACGGGAATTTTTGATGCTAAAGTCAAAGCAACAACCCTCTAAACGCGCCGCCTTACCCAGTATCCAAACGCTGCCGCTGTAAAAAACATTACAATCCCGTACAACGCGGGCGGAATAGACATTTGACTGTCTTTGAGTACGTTGAGCGCAATGTATATCGCCAAAGTGCCATTGTGAATACCGATTTCCATGCCGATTGCAATGGCCTGTTTTTCGCCAATCCCCAACCACTTGGGGAGCCAATACCCCGCCATCATACTCACAATATTGAAAACCAATACGGCCAAACCCACTTGCTGAATATAACCACTGAGCCGCTCCCGTTCTTGGTAAGTTGAGAGGACTATCACCAATATCAACAACAACGCCGAGGCAATTTTGACGGGTTTGTCCATTTTGGTGGCAAATGCAGCCGCTTTGGCACGTATCAACATTCCGATACTCACAGGCCCCAACACAATCGCAAAAACTTCAATCACTTTCTTGAATTGCATCGGCATTTGTTGGTCAGCCGCCATAAAATACCCAATGGACATATTGACAATAAACGGCAGCGTAAACAGCGTCAAAAGGCTATTGACGGCGGTGAGGGTGATATTGAGGGCCACGTCGCCCTCCGACAAATGACTGTAAAGATTGGCCGTAGCTCCACCAGGCGATGCCGACAGCAGCATCAACCCTACCGCCAATGCGGGTGGTAATCCAAAAATTTGAGCCACCCCAAATCACACCAAAGGCAGCAATATCATCTGGCACACCAAAGCAATACCGATGGCTTTGGGAAACTTGACAACCCGTCGGAAATCTTCTAAAGTAAGCGATAAACCAAGCCCCAGCATGATAATACCGAGGGCAACGGGCAGGAATACAGATAGGAGCGCGGAGTTTTGCATGATGAAAAAGCGTTAGGTTTGGGGCGAAATTTAGCCAATCTTTGGCAATCTGCGAAGAAATGAGGAACTTTGACAGCTACTTCTTCATTTGAGTAAGTACATATTCACCCACTACTACTGTCTTTATGCTTTCTAACGAACTCTTGTTTTTTGGCGCATTTACGCTCTTTGTCATATTGGTGATGCTGATTGATTTAGGCGTTTTTTCCAAACAAAAAAGCCATATCGTCAGCTTCAAAGAGGCTGGTATATGGAGTGCAATTTGGGTAGCACTATCCATCACCTTCTATTTTTTCATCAAAAATTACGGCTATCTCGTCCACGATGTTCACGACATGGCCCACTTACAGGCCATTGTGAGCCAGTATGCTGCACATCTTACACTTATCCCCAATGATTTTGAGGCAAGTCTGAAACTATTTCAAAACAACATGGCCCTCGAATACATCACGGGCTACTTGGTTGAGTATTCACTTTCTGCCGACAATATCTTTGTCTTTATTCTGATTTTCAAGTCGTTTGGAGTACACGAGAAATTTTACAAGAAAGTACTCATTTGGGGGATTTCGGGGGCAGTCATTCTGCGTTTTATTTTCATTTTTGTAGGCTCGGCTTTGCTCCAAAAATTCGATTGGGTTATTTATATTTTTGGCGGTTTTCTGGTTTATACGGGCGTGAAAATTTTGTTTTCCAAAGAAGAAGACGAAGAAATCAACCCCAACGAACACATCGCCGTGAAGTTTGCCGCCAAATACTTCAATGTCTATGGCCGCAACGTCATTGACCACTTTTTTGTCTATCACAAACGCTTCAAAAAATGGTACATTACCCCCATTTTCGTCGTGGTCATCGTGATAGCTTTCACCGATTTGGTCTTTGCGGTTGATTCGATTCCTGCCATTTTTTCCATCACCAAAGACCCCTACATCGTCTTTTTCTCCAACGTCTTTGCCATCATGGGGCTGCGCTCAATGTTCTTCTTTTTGTCGAGTATCATGGACAAATTCCACTACCTCAAACCAGGTTTGGGCGTACTGCTGACTTACATTGGCGTCAAAATGCTCGCTCACCATCAGTTGGAGGAATGGGGCTTCAAGACCATCTATTCGCTCTACATTATTGTTGGTATTTTGACCATAGCCGTCATCGCCTCACTGTTATTCCCCAAAAAAGAACCGCCCACCGAAGCCATCGCCTCATGATTTATCACCTTATCACGCCCGAAACATGGGCTACTTACGAGTCGCAGCCTGCTTATTCCAATCCCTCGCTCGATACCGAAGGTTTTATCCATTGCAGTCGTCAGGAGCAAATTGAGGGTGTATTGGAGCGTTTTTTTGAGGGTGTGACCGCTTTGCAACTGCTTCACATTGACGAATCCCAACTCACCTCACCCCTGCGCTACGAGGCCGTACCCGACGCGCCCGATACGTTTCCGCACGTGTTCGGCCCTATCAACCGCGAAGCCATCGTAGCCGTCACGTGGGTGCGTGGCGAAAGCAGTTAAGCGATGAAAAAATGGATTGCTTTTTTGTGGAAAAATGCTGAGCCACTGCTCGTTGGTGGGCTTGTCTTTGCTTCGTTGATTGGCTACTGTGGCGCGTACTTTTCCGTATTTGACCATTTCGCCCACTTTCGGGTTCAATATTGCGTTTTGGCCGTGGTGCTTTTGTTTTGGTTAATTTACTTAAAACATTGGTTGTACGCCATTATTATGCTCTGCGTGGCGCTATTCAACGGTTGGTTGGTCAAAGATTGGGTTTGGGTTCAGCAGCAGCCCGCTTCGACAAAAAGCGACTTTCGGGTTTTTCATGCCAACGTTTTGTTCAAAAATGAAGATTATGAGCGCGTTATCGCCCAAATTCGGGAAGAAAATCCTGATTTTTATAGTCTCAACGAAACCCTTCCTGCTTCGATTCAATACTTTCAGCAGCATCTCCCACAATACCCATATACGTATCATGTTCATGCCAAAAACCAAACTAAAGTACTCTTCGGCAGCAAGCAGCCATTCAAGATTGACAGCGCGGCATCGTTCAAAGTATCGGGGCTTATCGTAGCCGATATGACATTGGCAGGTCGTAAAACAAAAGTCATTTTGTGTCATGCCTACAACCCAATTCGCTTTTCAGATTTTGACATCCGTAACCAGCAACTCGCTTATGTTCAGCAATTTGTCAGAAAAAGCATACTTCCCGTGGTGATGGTCGGCGATTTGAACATCACACCGTGGTCGGTTTTTTATCAACAATTTGAGCAAAAATCGCAACTTCACAACACCCGCAAAGGCTTCGGTTGGAACGCTACTTGGCCTTTTTGGATGCTCCCGATGCGCATTCCGATTGACCACTGCTTGATAAGCCGTGAATTGGAAGTAATAAATTTTCGTACGGGCCACGCCAATGGCTCCGACCACCTCCCCCTCGTCATAGACCTCAAATACAAAAAGCCCCTGTAATCGCTACAAGGGCTTTTTAGTTGGTTTGTAATCGCATTGCAAACCTCCGATATGGGCTTTTGTAACACCCTATCTACGAAAACAACTTTACAAAATCATCAAACAAATAACGAGAATCGTGCGGACCTGGCGAGGCTTCGGGGTGATACTGCACCGAAAACGCGGGCTTGTCTTTGCGGCGAATCCCCTCAATGGTCTTATCGTTGAGATTAATGTGCGTCACCTCCACGTCGGGATGTGCCTCAATTTCGTCTGGACTTACCGCAAAGCCGTGGTTTTGGGAAGTGATTTCACACAAACCCGTCTGAAAGTTTTTGACGGGATGGTTCAAGCCACGGTGTCCGTGGTGCATTTTATAAGTCGAAATCCCACTCGCAAGTCCCAAAATCTGATGTCCAAGACAAATGCCAAACAAAGGTAAATTGGTATTCAAAAACTGCTTAACCGTTTCTACCGCGTAGGGCATCGCTGAGGGGTCGCCTGGACCATTGGAAATAAAAAAACCGTCAGGATTCCAAGCCATCACTTCTTCAAAAGGTGTTTTGGCAGGAAATACTTTGCAGTAGCACCCCCGTTGTGTAAGATTGAGCAGAATACTTTTTTTAATGCCATAGTCCATCACCGCAATACGACGCTCGGCAGTAGCTTCATCGCCCATAAAGTACGGCTCTTTGGTACTCACCACCGACGAAAGCTCCAAACCGTCCATGTTTGGGACTTCTTTGAGCCGTTCCATGAGTTGTTTTTCGTCCAGTATCTCCGACGAAATGATGGCATTCATTACCCCTTTTTGACGCATATGCCGCACCAACTGCCGCGTATCTACTTCACTGATACCCACGATGTTGGCCTTTTCAAAATACGTTTGAAGCGAAAAATCGGCAGTTTTGCGCGAGTAAATCTGCGAAAATGAATTACAAACCAGCCCACTTATTTTGACGGAACTGGATTCTTCTTCACTTTCCAACTGAACGCCATAATTGCCAATGTGTGAAGTTGTATTAACAATCACTTGCCCATAATACGACGGATCGGTGTAGATTTCTTGGTAGCCTGTCATGCCCGTATTGAAGCATATTTCGCCGCCCATCGTACCGATTTTGCCAAGTGCCAGCCCCCGAAGGGCAGTTCCATCTTCAAGAAGTAAAAGTGCTGGTTGCCGAGATGTCATTAGAGTGGTTGGTGGTTTAATTTTGCAAATTTCAAAAAAAAGGGGCTAAACTTTCGTTTAACCCCTTCCATTTTTTAATTTTTCTTCATTTTATCAAACACTGTCTTGAAAAAATTATTCTTGACCTGCGTTCAATTCATCCTGCCAAGCTTTCAACTCGTCAAACTTACCGTCGCGGGCGAGGGCAGCTTGTTGAGGCCAAGTGGCAGGGCTTTTAGAACCGATACCTGCTTCCGAAACAATCTCTTGAATCGCTTCTGGTGTCATATCGGCCAGTTGTGCAAAAGTCGTTACGCCAGCGGCAGCAAGGGCTTCGGCAATTTTGGGACCTATGCCTTCGATGATTTCGATGTCATCTGTCGCAGGAGCTTCGTCAGCGGCAGGAGCAGCCTCTATCACTGGGGCAGCCGCTTCTTCTACTACTTCTTCTAGTGCGGGGGCTTCAACAGCGATTGTCTCTACGACTTCTGCATCAGCAAATGCAGCGGCGGAAGCGGTTGATTCGCCACTTTTCTTACCGCCACGACGGCTACGGCGCGTCTTAGTTACTTTTTCAGCAGTAGCGGCCAAAAGCGTCTCGTTGAAATCTACCAATTCGATAACGCAAACTTCAGCGGCATCGCCTTGACGACTACCCAATTTGATGATACGAGTGTAGCCTCCTGGGCGGTCGGCAATTTTGTCTGAAACTGTACTAAAAAGCTCCTTAATAACCTCTTTGTTGGGGAGGTAGGAGAAAATAATACGGCGGTTGTGCGTGTTGTCCTCTTTGGAGCGAGTCAAAAGTGGCTCTACGTACTTCTTCAATTCTTTGGCCTTGGCGAGCGTAGTTTCGATGCGCTTGTGCAAAATCAACGAAGAGGCCATATTGCTCAACATCGCGCTTCGGTGCGATGCCGTACGTCCTAAGTGGTTGTCTTTTTTACCGTGTCTCATTGGAGTGAGTTTGTGATTAGCTTCGAGCGGCGTTTATCGCGCTTCAGAATACTAATCGGTTAGAAAATAAATTAATCTTCGTCAAGGCGATAACGTGATACGTCCATGCCAAAATTGAGATTTTTCTCAGTCATGAGCTGCTCCAACTCAGTAAGTGATTTCTTACCGAAGTTACGGAACTTCATCATGTCGGCTACGTCCAATTTCACCAAATCGCCGAGTGTTTTAATGTCTGCTGATTTTAAGCAGTTGTAAGCGCGCACAGAAAGGTCGAGGTCAGCCAAAGCCGTCTTCAACAATTTACGCATACGGAGCATTTCTTCATCTACTTCGTTTACTTCATCGCTCTTCTGCGTTTCAAACGTCATGGTTTGGTCTGAGAACAACATGAAGTGCTGAATCAAGATATGAGCTGCACCTTTGAGGGCATCTTCGGGGTGAATAGACCCGTCAGTAGTCACCTCAATCAACAATTTCTCGTAGTCAGTTTTCTGCTCAACGCGCGTGTTTTCAACGCTATACTTCACATTTTTGATGGGTGTATAAATCGCATCAATCGGAATGTGTCCAATTGGCAATTCTACGTTGCGAGGCTCGTCGGCAGGAATGTAACCACGTCCTTTTTCGACAAGAATCTCCATTTCAAATGTGATTTGGTCGTCAATATGACAAATTACCAAATCAGGATTCAATACTTCAAAAGAAGCAGTAAATTTACTGATGTCGCCTGCTGTCAAGACGGATTGGTTCTTAACGCTGACGGTAATTTTGTTGTCAATCATTTCAGAAACTTTCTTGAAACGCACCATTTTGAGGTTCAAGATAATTTCAGTTACGTCTTCTACGACACCTTCGATTGACGAGAATTCGTGAAGAACGCTTGGAAATTTTACGCTTGTAGTAGCGTAACCTTCCAAAGAAGAAAGAAGGATACGACGCAACGCATTTCCGATCGTTACGCCAAATCCTTTTTCAAGTGGTTTAAATTCAAACAACCCATGAAAGTCGTCGGCTTTTTCCATGACGACTTTGTCAGGCATTTGGAATGCTAAAATAGACATAATGTTAGCAGTTTTTTTGAGTTGTTCAAAGTGGGTTAATACCCAAATCTAAAACCTGATTACTTAGAATACAATTCGACGATGGCTTGCTCGTTCACATTCTCAGGGATTTGATCCCGCTCTGGATATTGAACAAACTTACCTGTCATCAAGCTATTGTCCCACTCTAGCCAGTTAAAACGCTTTGTGTTTGCCACGCGCGAGGCCAAGCTATCAGAAATCGTCTCCAATGA
>JALOLW010000164.1 GCA_025455795.1 Spirosomataceae bacterium | reverse complement strand
CCGAATTTATCGCATCCATCGTTGGGGTCAGCACCCGCCAAGTCCAAAACACCATCACCCTTTTCGACGAGGGGGCTACTGTGCCGTTCATTGCGCGTTATCGCAAAGAAATGACAGGCCAACTCGACGAAGTACAAATCAACGACATCAAAGAACAGTATCAGAAGTTTCAGGAAGTAGAAAAACGCCGTGAGGCTATTCTCAAAAGTATCGAAGAGCAGGGCAAACTCACGCCCGAACTCCGCAAACTGCTCGAAAACACCTACTCGATGCAGTCGTTGGAGGATATTTATTTGCCTTACAAACCCAAGCGCAAAACCCGCGCCACCATGGCCATTGAAAAAGGCTTGGAGCCGTTGGCGCATGTGATTTTTGCGGGACGCGAGCAAAACCCCGAGCGATTGGCCGAAAAATACCTCAACGAACAAGTGGTCACCGTGGCCGACGCCCTCCAAGGTGTGCGTGACATCATGGCCGAGTGGATGTCAGAAAATACCGACGCCCGCAACAAAGTCCGCTATGCGTTTGAGCGCACCGCTATCATCAGTGCCAAAGTCAAAAAAGGCAAACAAGAAGACGGGGCCAAGTACCGCGATTATTTTGAGTTTAGCGAACCCCTCAATAAAATCCCCTCGCACCGCTTGTTGGCGATTCGGCGGGGCGAAGAAGAAGGTTTTTTGAGCGTGGACATCTCACCCGACGAGGACATGGCCGTCGAACTCCTCGACCGTCTCTTTGTCAAGGGATTACCTGCTTGCAAAGAACAACAAGAAGACGCGATTTCGGATTCTTACAAACGCCTGCTCAAACCCAGCATAGAAACTGAGTTTGCCAACAGTTCCAAAAATAAAGCCGACCGCTACGCCATTCAGGTTTTTACCGAAAACCTCCGTCAGTTGCTTTTGGCCTCTCCCCTCGGACAGAAGCGCGTTTTGGCCATTGACCCTGGGTTCAGAACGGGCTGTAAAGTCGTCTGCTTGGATTCGCAAGGCAATTTGCTGGCCGATACGGTCATTTACCCGTTTGACAAAAAGACAGAAGCCGAAGCCACACTGCGACAGTTGGTTGAGAAACACCACATCGAAGCCATTGCCATTGGCAACGGTACGGCGGGGCGGGAGACGGAGGAGTTTCTCAAACACCTAACCCCACCCCTGCCCACTAAGGGAGGGGTTTCTCCCCTTCTCCTTCCCAAGGAGAAGGGGCAGGGGGTTGAGGTTTTCATGGTGTCCGAGCAGGGGGCTTCGATTTATTCGGCGTCGGAGGTAGCCCGAGAAGAATTTCCCCAAAAAGACGTGACCGTGCGCGGGGCGGTCTCTATCGGACGGCGCTTGATGGACCCCCTTGCCGAACTTGTCAAGATTGACCCCAAATCCATTGGGGTAGGGCAGTACCAGCACGATGTCAATCAAACCGCCCTCAAAACGGCTTTGGATACGGTGGTAGAAAGTTGCGTAAACTCCGTGGGGGTCAATCTCAACACCGCCAGCAAGCACCTTTTGCAGTACGTGTCGGGGTTGGGGGCGTCGTTGGCCAAAAATATCGTCGAGTACCGCGCCCAAAACGGAGATTTCAAATCACGCCAAGAATTGCTCAAAGTGCCACGCTTGGGCAACAAAGCCTTTGAACAGGCCGCGGGGTTTTTGCGCATCGAAAACGCCCCCAACCCCTTGGACAACAGTGCCGTACACCCCGAAAGCTACGCCGTAGTCGAAAAAATGGCCAAAGATGTGAATAGCAACGTGGCCGAATTGATGAAAAAGCCCGAACTCCGTCGGCAGATACAGGTGCAGAAATACGTGACCGAAAAAACGGGACTGCTGACGCTCCAAGATATTTTGAAAGAACTCGAAAAACCCTCCCGCGACCCGCGCGAGAAAATCACCGCCTTTGCGTTTGACCCGCGCGTACGCAAGCCCGAAGACCTGCACGAAGGCATGATTTTGCCCGGCATCGTGACCAACATCACGGCTTTTGGGGCGTTTGTGGATGTAGGTGTCAAACAAGACGGTCTCGTACACGTGTCACAAATGGCCAATCGTTACGTCAAAGACCCCAATGAAGTTGTCAAACTCCAACAACACGTTACGGTCAAAGTGGTGGAGGTGGACCTCAGCCGCAAAAGGATTGCCTTGAGCATGAAAGTGTAGCGGCAAAACAGTTGATTCGAGTTCAACCACAATTCAAGTCACTTTTTGACCACTTCACTCATTTTTTTTGGGAGAGGACTATACAAGGCTGCATTTTTGAATCATCAAACGCCCCAATAGTCATCTCCCATGAATACAATCATCTTGCCTACGTTCTCTGGACGAAAAGAAGTATCCCTCGCCGACATTGTACGTTTAGAAGGCGCAGGCAACTACACCGAGTTTATTCTCAACGACGGCCAACGCCTCATTTTCTCAAAAACCATCGCGTTGTTTGAAGAACAGTTTCCGTTTCCTTTTGTGCGGATTCACAAATCGTGCATCGTCAATTTGGCCTATTTGACCGAAACGTGGAAGCGTGGCAAAAAGCAACTTTCTATGCATGACGGTACAGAAGTGCCTATTTCGCGTCGCCGCCGTAAAGAGGTAAGACTACAAGTGCAGCAATTTAGTCGGCAGAATGTAGTCATCGGTTAGCAGACAACTGCCAACTGCCTCCTGTACTCCCTTTGCCTTTTGCCCTTTCTTCCGTACTTTTGCGGCATGAAAGTTTCAGACCTTGTGATTGCCCCGTCGGTCTTAGCAGCCGATTTTGCCAACCTCCAGCGCGACGTTGAAATGCTCAACCAAAGCGCGGCTGACTGGTTACACATAGACATCATGGACGGGGTTTTTGTACCCAATATTTCTTTCGGCCTCCCCGTGACCGAGGCGATTCGGCGGCACGCCCAAAAGCCTTTAGACGTTCACTTGATGATTGTCCAACCAGAGCGTTACTTGGAGGCGTTCCGCCGGGCAGGCGCAGAGATTTTGACAGTTCACTACGAAGCCTGCCCGCATTTGCACCGTACTGTCCAGCAAATCAAAGACTTAGGAGCTAAAGCGGGCGTAGCACTCAATCCCCACACGCCCGTAAACGTACTCGACGACATCATCGGCGACTTAGACTTGGTGTTGATTATGTCGGTCAATCCAGGTTTTGGCGGGCAGAAGTTTATTGAGCGCACCTACGCCAAAGTACGGCAGGTCGCCCAAATGATAGCCGACTCGGGTAGCAGTGCCGTGATAGAAATAGACGGGGGAGTCAATCAGCAAAACGCGCCGCAGCTTTATGAAGCGGGTGCGCGGGCATTGGTCGCGGGGAGTTTTGTGTTCAACTCGCCCAATCCGACAACAACAATCAGTGAGCTGAAGGCAATCTCCCGTACATGATTCACGAAATCCTCAAAAAATACTGGCAATACGATGCGTTTCGACCGCTTCAAGAAGACATCATACAGTCGGTATTGGCGGGGCGCGATACGCTCGTACTGCTCCCTACGGGTGGAGGAAAATCGCTCTGTTTTCAGGTGCCTACGCTTGCCCAAAAGGGCGTATGCTTGGTGATTACGCCGCTTATTGCCCTGATGAAAGACCAAGTAGAGCAGCTTCGGCGGCGCGGTGTGAGGGCGGCAGCGATTCACTCGGGCATGAATTGGCACGAAATAGACATTACCTTAGACAATTGCATCCACGGCACAACCAAGTTTTTGTACGTTTCGCCCGAGCGACTTCGCACCGATATTTTTATGGAGCGCGTCAAATTGATGGACGTGTGCCTGTTGGCCATTGACGAAGCCCACTGCATCTCTCAGTGGGGCTACGATTTCCGACCGTCGTATCTGCAAATCGCTGAGTTTCGCAAGTTGATACCGACCGTCCCCGTCATCGCCCTTACCGCCTCGGCCACCGAGCCTGTCAAACACGACATCTGTGAGAAGTTGGAAATGCGCGACCCGCGGGTGTTTCAGGCGACTTTTGCGCGACCCAATCTCTCTTATTCGGCTTTTTACGAAGAAAATAAAGACGCCCGCTTGCTCAAAATCCTCCAAAACGTGCCTGGCTCGGCCATTGTATATGTACGCAATCGCCGCCGTACGCAGGAGATCGCCCAGTGGCTCAGTCGGCAGGGGATTCGCGCGGAATTTTATCACGCGGGCTTGCCCAACAAACAACGTACCGACAAACAAGAAGCCTGGATTCACAACCGCGTGAGGGTCATGGTGGCTACCAATGCTTTTGGGATGGGCATAGACAAGCCCGACGTGCGCGTGGTGGTACACATAGATTTGCCCGATAGCCTCGAAGCCTACTACCAAGAAGCAGGCAGAGCGGGGCGCGACGGCCTCAAAGCCTACGCAGTGGCACTTTATTCCCAAAAAGACCTGCTCGAACTCCAACGCAACATCACCCAAAAATACCCTCCTGTCCAAACCCTCCGACGGACTTATCAGGCATTGGCCAACTACTATAAAATTCCCGTTGGGGGAGGGGAGTTTGAACGGTTTGATTTTGATTTACAAGAATTTACGGCAACTTTTGGCCTGCCTCTTTCCGAAACCCACTACGCGCTCAAACTGCTCGAAGAAGAAGGTTTTATCCAATTGACCGAAGCCTACAACAGCTCGTCTAAAATCCACATCGTGGTGGACAATCGCACGTTGTACGATCTCCAACTCAAAAACCCGCAGTTTGATGGTTTTCTCAAACTGCTCCTGCGTATGTACGGGGGCGAACTGTTTACGCAGTTTGTTCATATCTCCGAAACCGCCATCGGACAAAAGCATTACGCGATGGAAGCCGATGTGGTCAAGGTTCTCCAAAGCCTGCACGACTTGGGAATGCTCGTTTATGACAAGCAACGTACCAAACCTCAACTCATTTTTTTGACGCCGAGGTTTGATGCCAATATGCTGCCTATCAATCAGTTGGAAGTCGAAGCCAAGCAAGCCACCGACACCCAGCGGGTAGAGGCCGTGGCCAAGTACGTAGCGCACCAGAAGCGGTGCCGTACCCAGCTCCTCCAAAATTATTTTGGGGAAAACACCGACAACGAGTGCGGGATTTGTGATAACTGCCTCAACGAGAAAAAAAAGGAACAACCCCGTCCAAGTCATACTACTTTTCGCAAAGACATTGTTAAGCTCCTGGCATTTAGCCCACTGACTCCGCAGCAGATTGTGGCTTCGTTTGGCATGATGCACCAGCAAGCCGCCATAGATACCCTCAAAGCAATGCTCGAAGACGAAACCATTGAGTACGAAGAAGAAGGCCGCCTCAAGCTACGGTAAATGGATATGAATCAAAACGCTCCTTCTTTCATCACATTGACAAAAAGTGTACTTTTGTTTTGCTAAACACCCTACCCATGACACTTTTTAAGAATGACCAACGACTGACCGCAGACAGCTTGTTTCAAACTCGTGGCACGACTAAAACGAGCTGTACCTTAGTCGTGCCACGAGTTTCGCTGTTTAACTGCCTACTATTGCTCGCCAACTGCCTACTTATTTCGGGCTGTTGGTACCGTCAATGTCCCATCAAAGGTTGTCAAGTAAAGCATGAACACAGCCACGGCGACCGTATCGTGCGAGGGCGCGGTACTTTGCCCAAGCCTCACTTCTTTGGTGCCCCCCGCACGATGACCCAAAAACGCGAAAGAGCCAACGAAAAACGCCGTAATCGCGGCTAATTTTGGCCAATTCCAAGAATTTTTGTATTTTTGGTACTAAATACGTAACCATTTATTTATGTCAGAAAATACCGGTAACATTATCCCCATTAACATTGAAGAGGAAATGCGCACGGCCTACATTGACTATTCAATGTCGGTCATTATCTCCCGCGCTTTACCTGATGCCCGCGACGGCCTCAAACCCGTACACCGCCGCGTGCTTTACACCATGTACGAATCGGGCTTTTTGCACAATCGCCCCTATAAAAAATCTGCCCGTACCGTCGGTGACGTCATGGCCAAATACCACCCGCACGGCGACATGGCCATCTACGATACCATGGTGCGGATGGCCCAGCCGTGGTCTTTGCGCTACCCACTCGTGGACGGACAAGGAAACTTCGGCTCGCTCGATGGTGACTCTCCCGCCGCCATGCGCTACACCGAAGCCCGCCTCATGCGCTTGGCCGAAGAGATGCTCGCCGACATCAACAAAGATACCGTCAATTTTCAGCCCAACTACGACGACTCCGACGAGGAGCCGTCTGTCCTTCCCTCCAAACTCCCCAACTTACTCCTCAACGGTTCGTCGGGGATTGCCGTCGGGATGGCGACCAACATGGCCCCCCACAACCTCACCGAGGTCATAGATGGTACTGTAGCTTACATTGATAACCCTTCTATCACTGTTCAGGATTTGATGCAATACGTCAAAGCACCTGACTTTCCTACTGGGGCTATTATCTATGGTTATCAAGGAGTTAGGTCGGCTTTTGAGACGGGGCGCGGACGAGTTATCATGCGCGCCGTGGCCAATTTTGAACAAACCAAATCGGGGCGCGAGCAAATCGTCGTAACGGAAATTCCGTACATGGTCAATAAGGCTGACATGATCAAGCGCATTGCCGATATGGTCAATGACAAGAAGCTCGAAGGTATTTCGGCCATTCGTGACGAGTCAGACCGCGACGGTATCCGCATCGTTTTTGAGTTGAGAAAAGACAGCATCCCCAATATTGTCCTCAATCACCTTTACAAATATACGCCGCTTCAAACGTCGTTTAGCATCAACAATGTGGCTCTGGTCAAAGGCCGTCCAGCATTGTTGAACCTAAAAGACTTGATAAAATACTACGTGGATCACCGCGTAGAAGTGGTAACGCGCCGCACCCAGTACGACTTGCGGGAAGCCGAAAAGCGCGCCCACATTTTGCAAGGTTTGTTGATTGCCCAGCAATACATAGACGGAGTCATCGCCTTGATTCGTCGCGCCCGTGACCCCGAAGAAGCCCGCAAGGGACTCATGCGCGGTGACTTCATGACTGCCGACGAAAAGACCGCGTTTTTGGCTGCTCGTCCTGGCGCCTTGTTGATTGCCGATGAAACCGTAGAAACAGACGCCGAAAAACCTGCCGACCTCATCCTCAGTGAAGCCCAAGCCAAAGCCATTTTGGAGTTGCGTTTGCAACGTTTGACGGGTTTGGAGCGCGACAAAATCGTGAGCGAGTACGACGAATTGATGAAGGTTATCGCTGATTTGCAGGATATTTTGGCCAACGAAAGTCGCAAGTTCCAAATCATCAAAGACGAATTGGCCGAACTGAGAAACCGTTACGGCGATGCGCGTCGTTCTAAAATCGAATACGCTGCCGAGGAGTTTGCCGACGAGGACATGATTGCCGATGAAGAAATGCTAATTACCATTTCTCACCAAGGCTACGTGAAGCGTACACCACTCGGTGAATACCGTACGCAGGGTAGGGGAGGAGTAGGTTCGCGCGGGGTGTCCACCAAAGACGACGACTTCACCGAGCATTTATTCTCGGCTACCATGCTCAACTATCTCTTGATTTTTACCGAATTTGGACGTTTATACTGGCTCAAAGTCTATGAAATTCCAGAAGGCTCTAAGGTAGCCAAAGGCCGCCCTATTCAAAACCTCATCAATATCGAGTCGGGGGATAAAGTGCGGGCCGTAATCAACGTCAAAACGTTGAGCGACGCCGACTATATCAACAACAATTACCTCATCATGTGTACGGAGTCAGGGACCATCAAAAAGACCCTGCTCGAAGCCTACTCACGTCCCCGCGCCAACGGTATCATCGCCATCACCATCAACGAAGGCGACCGACTCCTCGACGTAGCCCTCACCAACGGTGACAACGAAATCATCATTGCTTCCAAAGAAGGCAAAGCGGTGCGTTTCCACGAAGGCCGAGTGCGAGCCATGGGCCGTACTGCTGCGGGTGTCAAAGGCATCGAACTCGGCGAGGAAGGCACAACCAATCGCGCCATAGGAATGCTGTGTGTGAATCGTCAAGATGCGCAATTGATGGTGGTTTCAGAAAATGGCTACGGCAAACGCTCCGACATCGCTGATTATCGCATCACCAACCGAGGAGCAAAAGGCGTAACCACCCTCAACATTACCGATAAAGTGGGCTATTTGGTAGCCATCAAAGAAGTGAACGACAGCGACGACTTGATGATTATCAACAAATCTGGCATTGCGATTCGTATGTCGGTGGCGGAGATTCGTGTAGCGGGACGCAATACGCAAGGTGTGCGCTTGATTCGCCTCAACGACAACGACGAGATTTCGTCCGTAACACGCATCGAAAAAGAAGAAGTTGAAGAAGTGCAAGACCCCGAAACTCAGGATACCCAAGCACCGCAAGCAGGGGAGGAGGGGAGT
>JALOLW010000163.1 GCA_025455795.1 Spirosomataceae bacterium | reverse complement strand
TGCGCTTCGCCGTCCGCCAAGCCAACCAACTGGGCGAGTAAGTAATTGCTGGGCTCCTTCGGGTCCTGCGAGAAGTAACCCCAAGGCTTGTAAAACAGTACTTTTTCCTACGCCATTTTCTCCCAGTAATGTTACCCATTTATAGGGACTCTCTCCGCCACCAAGACGAATCGACGTTTTTTTATCAAAGCACTTAATGTTTTCCAGAGAAACATCTTCTACCCACATATTTCGATTATGTTTAAATAGTACTCAAAATTACAAAAACAATCTAAAAACACTACTTCACCTCCTTCATCAACTCCTCCACGGCTTTTTCGAGTTGTTGGTCTTTGCCTTTGATGACTACTTCATAGTCGTTGGCGAGTTTGATGTTGGGTTCGGTTTGGGCGTTTTCTAAGTATGTACCTGCCATCGTTTTTACGCCCACGGGTGGCACGCCCCAACGGAGGCTGGGGTCGGGGAGCATTTCCCAGCCTGCAAACGTGCAAGTGCCTGGCACGGGCATACCTACGAGTTTGTTGAGATTGACGGCCTGCGTCATATAAGCGTAGCAGTGGCCGTCGGAGTAATTGGCTTCGTTGGCCAAAGAGATGCTCGGTTTGCTCCAACGATAGCTTGGTTCGGAGTAAATCACGCGCTTGTCGGTGGCGTTGTAAGTGAAAACCTTGCCCGAGAAGAACGTCGCCAAATCAGACACCAAATCGCCGCCGCCGTTGTTGCGGGTGTCCACCACGATGCCCTTTTTGGTGGCGTACTTGCCCATCACTTCATCGTAAGTCACGCGGAAGGGGCCGTCGGCCATGCCTGGGATGTGGATATATCCCAATGCACCGTTGGAGGCTTTTTCTACTTCGTCTTGGTTGCGGCGTACCCAGCGTTTGTAAAGCAGTTGGTTTTCTTCGCCCGTCGAAATCGGCTTTACCACCACCTCGCGGCGGGCCGTGCCTTCGAGCAGCGTGAGCAACACGTTTTTGCCCGCTTTGCGGTTGAGGTATTGGGCATAGTCGCGGTCAGGGGTGAGGAGTTCGCCGTCTATGGCTTCGATGATCGTACCCGCTTTGATGTTCATGCCAGCTTTGTCGAGCGGTCCATCTTTGATAACCTCTTCTACGCGCATACCCGTTCCTGTGTAGTTTTGGTCAAAAAATACACCCAAGGCCGCCGTAGCGTCGCCGCCCGACGCGCCCGCACCGCCGTAGCTTGCGCCCGAGTGCGATACGTTCAACTCACCCAAAAGTTCAGAAAGCATTTCGGCAAATTCGTGGTTATTGCCAATGTGCGGCAGGTGTTTTTCATAATCAGGCTTGTAGCTGTCCCAGTCCACGCCGTGGAAAGTGGCCGTGTAAAACGTGGTTTTGGTGCGTCGCCAGATGTGTTCAAACATAAAAGCGCGTTCGGCGGCCACGTCGAGCGTCATTTCACCGTTGGGACTGATGCTCTCCTGCTTGCCCGAAGTGGGGTCTATTTTGGAAATACGCCCGTCGGCGTTCAGGAAAATGCTCTTTTGGTCTTTGTCCCACACCATGTTGCCGCCACCGTTGGCATTGAGGGCCACGAGTTGTTTGGTTTCTTTGGTGCGGAGGTTGGTACTCCACAAGTTGAAGCCTTTCTCAAAGCGTGTGAGGTAGTAGAGCATGTCGCCGTCTTTGTTGATGAGCGCGTCGGAGAGATTAGACGAGTGAATGGTGAGGCGGGCTTTGCGGAGTTCAAGGCCATCCATTTCTATCACTACCGTCGTATCTTTTTTGGCATCTTTCTTTTTGGTGGTATCGGCTTTAGCGGCCTTATCTTCCACTTCTTTGGCCAATGCCGCCTCTTCTTTGCTCAATTTGAATTTATCAAAAGCAGCTTGCGTGAAAAACATTGCGTAGGCATCCATCTGTGTATTACCACTTTGCGAAAGGCTCTTCAATCCTTCGCGGTTGCTAAACCACAGCATGGCTTTGCCGCCTTGCACCCATTTGGGGCGGCTGTCTTCAAAACCACTCTGCGTCAAGTTGGTGATTTTGCCCTTGCCGTCGGTCGAAATCAAGGCTACTTCGCCCTCGCGCACATTGGGGACGCTATAATCAAACAAAAACCATCTGCCGTCGGGACTCCATTGAAAATACTGATCGTGGTCGCCCCACGAAAACAGGTCTTGGTTGGTCAAGATAGTGCGGGTTTGTTTGCTGGCTACGTTGAGGATTTTGAGCGTAGCGCGGTCTTCCACAAAAGCCACTTCTTTGCCATCGGGCGAGTATTGAGGTAGGTAGTTTTCGCGCTCGTTGCTGATAAGTTCGGTTTCTTTCAAAAGTGTAGAAGCATAAAAGTACGGTTCTTCTTTGCGGCTGATGCGGGTTTCAAAGATTTTCCAGCGATTGCCGCGTTCCGAAGAATAAATCAGGGTTTTGCCGTCAGGCGCGAAGCTCACGCTGCGTTCCTGCCCTGCGCTGTTGGTGATGCGCTTGGTTTGGCCACCTTCTACGGCACTCACAAACACCTCTCCCCGAAAAATATACGCCACTTCTTTGCCATTGGGCGACACCGCCATGCCACTCACGCCTCCACTCACGGGTACTACGCGCTCGTTATTGGCACGGGTGTCGGCAGTGATGATGACATTGACCTTAGTAGGTCCCCCTCCCTTGACAGGGGAGGGGCCAGGGGTGGGGTTCTTTGAGGGGAGTAGGGTGTAAATCTCCCCATCATAACTAAAGCAAAGCGTACCGTCGTCGGCGCGGCTCAAAAAGCGCACGGGGTGTTTTTTGAAGGCCGTAATGGCTTGACTTTGAGCGGGATTGTCCAACGAAAGTTGGTGAACGTTGAACGAGCCGTTAGCTTCGCTCAAATAGAACAGCGTCTTGTCGTCGGCCCAAACAGGGTTGCGGTCTTCGCCCGCGTAGGTCGTGATTTTTGTATGCTTTTGGGTTTTGGTATCATACACCCAAATATCCCGCGCCACTGCCGACGTGTGGTGCTTACGCCACATATTCTCTTGGCCTTTGCGGTCGTGATAGATTATTTTGCTACCGTCGCGGCTGTATTTTACGTCTTCGGCGGGGGTGGTGAGGAGCTGATTGACGCGCCCGCCGTTGATAGAAACACTGTAAAGTTCGGGCATATAGCCCGTGGGATATTGGCGGTTTGTAGCCAAATCTTGCCGCGCACTGCCAAACACAACCCGCTGACCGTCAGGGCTAAAATCATAGGGTGTTTCGTTGGCCGAGTGGAAAGTGAGGCGTTTGGCTTCGCCACCTTCTACCGAAATGGTAAACACGTCAAAGTTGCCGTGGCGGTCGGAGGCAAAGGCGATGCGCTTGCTGTCGCGGCTCCATACGGGCATATAGTCGTGGGCTTCGTGGAGGGTGAGGGGGACGGCCACGCCGCCCGTAGCAGGTATTTTCCAGAGGTCGCCTTTGTAAGTGAAGACGATGGTTTTGCCGTCGGGCGAGATGCTGGGGTAGCGGAGCCAACTTTGGGCAATGAGTGAATGACTGAATGAGAGAATGAGTGAGAATGCGAGAATGCGGAAATGAGAGAGTGCAAAAATGCCGAAAGGCGAGAATGCAAAAAGGCTAAAAGGCGAGAATGCAAAAAGGCGGAAAGGAGGGAATGAATAGGTTTTCTTCACGGCGATATGGGTTTTGGTGAAAATGATTTTTGGCAAAGTTAGGGAGAGAAAGGAAATAAACCACAAAGCCTGTTTTAGATTCACAATAACCCCTCACAATCAGGCGTTTTTAACAAAATTTAACAGCAATACACAATGAAAACATTTATCACTTTTTGTTTGGCTTTGGGGTGGGCATGGGAGGCGCTTGCTACGCACTTGGTGGGGGGAGAAATCTCCGTTCGCAGGATTTCAGCTTTTGAAAACACGTATGAAATTTACGTCAATCTTTACATGAACCACCAAGAAGGGACTTTGGCTACCGATGCTCAAAATACCATTAGTTTGTGCATGGGTACCACGCCCAACGAAACAGTCACCGTAACGCGCCGTAGTTTTACGAAGATTGAGGGTACAGCCGTGAGTCTCAGTCAATACGTGCTACTTTATCCCTACGCCACCCCTGGGACTTACACGATTTCGATGACGTTGGAAAATCGGCGGGAAACAATCAACATCCCTAACAGTGTGGGGCGAGTATTCTCCCTTAAAACAACGTTTTCCACTTTTAGCAACAATCAAACGCCTGTTTTTACGAGACCAGCATATATAGAAGCCAATCTGGGGCAAACACTCCGCTACTCGGCAAGTGGCACTGACCCCGATGGCGATAGCTTGGTTTATAAAATCACTCGCCCTTTGGAAGGGATAGCTTGTAACATCAAAGAGATAAACAACTACCTGTATCCTAACGAAATAACGCGACGCGGTATTTACAGAATCATCGGTCGCACGGGTGAACTCACTTGGAATGCGCCCACCCAAACGGGCTTGTACGCGGCCAGCGTCACGGTAGAAGAATGGCGGCGAGGTGTGAAAATCAGCGAAACGCAGCGTGAAATTATGGTCAATGTACAGGACAAAGGAGGCATGATGGAGACGATTCCACCTTTTGAAACTCCGGTCGTCGAAAACCAAATAATTACGGCGATAGAAACTACTTCCGAAGCCTCACTGCGCGTGTTTCCGTCGCCAGCCCAACACGAAATCAAAGTGAGCTGTCAGACGCAGCGGCCTTTGGCTGTACAGTTTCAACTCATTGATACACAAGGCCGTATTCAGCAAACATTTCAAGAAAAAATTGAACAGCTTTGGCACCAACACACTTTTGACACGCAGTCACTTCCTGCGGGTACGTACATCGTGCGTGTTCTCTCTGACCGCGTTTTGTCCCAAAAAGTCGTGAAAGAGTAGTGGTTTTACTCCTTCACACAGCCATAAAACGCATAATAAGGCTGCTGCTCGATGATGCGCTGCACGTACAAGGCCGCTTCTCTGATGTGATAGTCGCCCCACATACTCGACTCGCCGTAGGGGATTCGGCTACCCGCTGGCACATAATCCCAGCCGTTGGGGTGGTGATAAATCGAGTGCAACAACAGCCCCTGATGCGCTGCATCGGTACTCAAATAGGGTTCTTCCAACAGTCTATTCAGCACTGTCAAACCCGCTTGCCAGTATTGTTGGCCTAATTCTTGCGCAGTAGCTTGGCGACCGTTACCCCAATCTATCGTTCTCGACGGCATCGCCATCAAGTATTGGCCCAGTCGAAGCAATCCCTGCAATCCGATGGCCGAGGCGGTGCTGTCCACGGGTTCGTGGTCGTTGAAAGGATCGGCGGGGCGGTCGAGGTAGTGGTCCAATCGGTGCAAATTAGGCGCGCCAGTGTCCCAGTAGCACACGCCGTCGGTAGGGGTATTTTCGATGAAAAAATCACAAGTAGCACAGGCGGCTCGGAGCATTTGAAGTTCGAGGTCTTGGCGATTATAACTTGCGGGCAAATCGCTGTCTGACAGCGTTTTGAGGAACTCTAACTGCTCCGCAAAACCGCACATTGCCCAAGCCAAGCCGCGCGTCCAAGTTGTAAAACCCGTATAGCCTTGCTGCGAATTGGGGCAGCGAAAATTGCCATCTTTGACGTTGAATACACTCTCGTGCGCGGTGCGGCCCCAGGTGTCGTAGCTGTCTCGGCCTTCTCCATAAAACACCGAAAACTGCGCCGTAGCTTGAATATGCTGAAAGGCACGTTGGAGCAGGTTGATTTTGACGTCGTTTTCGGCCTGAAAAACATGCCCCAACCGATGACTCACTACCAACGCCCGACACGAGCGAATGGTATCCACAAAAAGCGAATGAGCGCCGTTGAAAGAGTGGATAAAACCGCCACCGTTTTGAATCGTCGTCCAACGGCTTGCTTGCACCGCGCCCGAGATTTTGAGGGCTAATTCATAAAAATTTTTCTCCCATTCGTTGAAAGACGTTTTACCTTCGAGCATCAAGCGGAGAAGATTGCCGTAAGTGCTGACATTGTTGAACCCGTGGTCGTGTACTCCGATGTGGCTCACGTGCGGGGCCATCACTTCGAGGGTTTTTTGGCGGCCAGAGGTCAGAAATGCTTCGTCGCCCGTGGCATCAAACTGCAAAATAGCCGACCCAAACTGAAAGCCTTGTGTCCACTCAGTCCAGCCGCGCGTGGTGTAGCGGCCTTGAACGGTAAACACGGGCGAGCCTTTGGCGGTGTCATAGTGCTGCTCAATGTGTCGGATTTTTTGTCCTGAAAGCTCCCAAAAATGGGCAAGTTTGGTCTGTAAATCAGCGGGTTGAAGGTTGGGGTTGATTTGGAGCATTGGGTCTAAGCGTTAAGAATCATGACGGCTTTACCACGGAAAGTTTGGCCGAAAAAGGGAGAATTTTTGGATTTGGAAAGTGATTTATCAAAAGTCCATTCGAGCGTAGGGTCAAATACCGTCAGGCAAGCCACCGCACCGACTTCGATGGTTTGGGGCGGCAAACGCAATATCTGCCGAGGACGATGGGTGAATTTGTCTATCAACTGGTTCAACGACAGCGCGCTATTGTGTGAATTGACCACCGAAAAAGCCGTTTCGAGGCCCGTGATGCCAAAATCAGCCAAGTCAAATTCGAGGTTTTTAGATTCTTCGTCGTGGGGTTGATGGTCGGATACGATGGCGTCAATCGTGCCGTCGGCCAGTCCTTCCCAAAGCGCAGCGATGTCGGCCTGACTACGGAAAGGCGGATTGACTTTGAAATGGGTTTCAAAATTAACCAACGCGCTGTCGTCAAGCGCGATTTGGTGCGCGGCTACATCACACGACACGGGCAGCCCTTTGGCTTTGGCCTCGCGGACAAGCCGCACCGCCGCTGCCGTCGAAATCGTCGAAAAATGCAGCGCGGGTGCGTCAAAACTGCGTTTTTGGCCCGAAAGCGCGTATTCGAGCAGTTTGAGGTCGCGCATGAGCATGAGTTCTTCGGCCATATCGGGCATCCCGCGCATTCCGAGCAGCGTACTGATTTCGCCCTCGTTCATTTGTCCGTACACCGTGAGGTCGTGGTCTTCGGGGCGATTCATCAGCACCCGATTAACTTGCTGCAAATATTGGAGCGATTTGAGCAAAATATGAGTGTTGTGAATGGCATGAAGACCGTCGGAAAACGCCACCGCGCCCGCGTGCGTGAGGTCAATCATTTCGGTAAAATCCTTGCCTTCGCATTGCTTGGTCACGGCACCGATAGGATGCACCTTGACGGCATGACCGCGCATTTTTTGGCGGACGTACGTGAGCGTGTCTTTGGAATCAAGCGTGGGGGAAGTGTTGGGCAAAATGGCAATGTCCGTAAAACCACCTGCCGCCGCCGCCGCGCAAGCCGAGGTGAGGTCTTCTTTGTGTTCGTGGCCCGGGTCGTGGGCGTGTACGCGCATGTCCACCCAGCCAGGCGACACGTGCCAATTTTCTCCCGATACCACTTCGGCTTGCGGCGCGTCGAGGGCGTCGCCGATTTGGGCAATGCGCCCATTTTCTATCAAAATATCTTTTACCTGCCCATTGTATGGCGACTGACTATCAACGATTTTAAAGGAACGAAGGAGTTGCATGGTGGTTGGTTATGATGCCAATTTTTTCAATCGTGTTTGGTATGCTTGTAAATAATTGCGTTGAGTACGTGGGTTTAAATAGGAGGCCGAAACAAGCACAGCTACCTGCTCTTGATAGGTGCAAAGATGTTCAAAAATTTTGGTGATTTGTTTGTCGTTGAGTTCTGCTTTTTCGGCCAACCTTTCAAATTGTTGTCTTACAGCGCCTTGTGCTAAGTTTCGAGGGAGCAAGCCATCTTCCAGCGCAAAACCCCCAGTAGCTTCCCTGATATTTGTAATTTTGACCGTGGGTTTGGGGGGGGGGTACCTGCCAAAGACGCAAAATCTTCCACTGCTCGTCGCGCACCAGTATCGTCTGTGTCGAAGCGTTTGGTGAGGTAAGCGGGAGAGCCATCCCGAAAAAAAATAAGCGCGTTTTCGGCAGTTTCAATTCCATAAATTTGTTTCCCAATCTGCATCGTTAGATGCTCATTAGCAGGCATTTGGTTGGTGTTTTTGCCAATTTTTGGGATTGGTTTGAGCAAATATGTACCATGTTCTTCTTGAAGACATGCCCTGCGACTAAGGTGCCAGGGCAGTAGTTTATCTCTACGTGGTTCATTGATGACGTTTCCTTTGCCACTCTCCAGCTGCTTCACCGTCCGCAATGCCACCCCCGACAATTCCGCCAGGGTTTCTTGCGTCACTTGCAGCATTTCGCGCCGCGCTTTGAGGGTATGTATCAGGGTCTCCAAGTGTATTTCAATGCACCTTTTGACAACAAAAATAGCAACTTGAATTAATTTCTGCAAAAAAGTGTATTTTACTGCACTTATGCTTTTACTCACCGCGCGGGCGGCTTCGTTTACTATTTACGCATTACTAAACTGAAAAACGGCAAAAAAAAGCCCCTTTCGGAGCTTCGATTTATTCGCCAATCAATTCTTTATAAGCCTCGACAGAAAGCAGCGCATCGGTGCTGCCAATGATGCGGATACGCACCATCCAACCGTTGCCGTAAGGGTCTTCATTGACCAATTCGGGCGATGATTCGAGTTGGGGGTTTACTTCCAGCACCTCTCCCGATACAGGAATGTACAAGTCTGATACGGTTTTGACGGCTTCTACTGAGCCAAAAATCTCCCCTTCGGCCACTTCTTGCCCTATGGTGTTGATGTCCACAAAAACAATATCGCCCAACTCTTTTTGGGCAAAGTCAGTAATGCCAACCGTGGCGATATCGCCTTCTATCCGAATCCATTCGTGGTCTTTGGTGTACTGGAGGTCTGCTGGAAAATTCATGTTTTTAGAAGTGTTTGTGTTTGTGGCTGCAAGTTATGGTTTTCAGATTGACAATTCAAATACCACGTTTGGTTTTTAAAAATCATCTAAACGGTCAAGTACCACCCATCCCCTTGGCAGTATCTCATTTGCGACATTTTGCGCTGATTATCAAACATTTAATAAACTTATCTGAGCATTGATAAATAACCCAACGCTTCTCTCACAATGTGTATGGGAATAAATGCTAATTTTGGCGGCTAAATCTCACTCCCTCACCATGGCACACAACCTCAAATTAAAGAAACCGCTCGCATTTTTTGATTTAGAAACAACGGGTATCAACATCCAAAAAGACCGCATCGTCGAAATCAGCGTTTTGAAGGCGCTCGTCGGTGGCGAAACCGAAATCAAGACGTTTCGTATCAATCCAGAAATCCCTATCCCGCTCGAAACGAGCCTTATCCACGGGATTTATGACGAAGACGTGAAAGATTGTCCTACGTTCAAGAGCTTCGCCAAAACACTCGCCAATTTTTTGCACGGCTGTGACTTGGCGGGTTTCAACTCCAACCGTTTCGACGTACCCATGCTCGTAGAGGAATTTCTGCGCGCCGACGTGGAGTTTGACATGAAAAACCGCCGCTTGGTGGATGTTCAGCGCATCTATCACCTCATGGAACCGCGCAACTTGGGTGCGGCGTACAAGTTTTATTGCGGCAAAGACCTCGAAAATG
Source organism: Spirosomataceae bacterium (assembly GCA_025455795.1). Classification (GTDB taxonomy): domain Bacteria; phylum Bacteroidota; class Bacteroidia; order Cytophagales; family Spirosomataceae; genus Runella. The sequence continues at coordinate 653 of JALOLW010000163.1, read as the reverse complement.
CCCACAGTGCCCAAGCCGACACCGTGGCTACTTTTGAAGTACTCGGTGCTCAGGTAGAACGCTACGCGGGTGTTCAGCTCAAAAACGACAAAGGCGAACTTTACGAACCTGTTCAGAACGACGTAGAAGCCCTGCACGCGCTTACGTCTTCCAAGCAAGTGGACTTTGCCAATCGGATGGTCTATAACAACAAAGGCGACGAGGTGTTCAACTTCGGCAAATACAATGGCCGCCTCGTGACGGATATTCTCAAGCAAGACCCCAATTACTACGATTGGATGATGAAAGGCGATTTTCCGCTTGATACCAAACGCAAACTCACCGAAATCAAAATGCGAAACGCTTTCAAGAAGTGAGGATGTTTTGACACAGCCCGATAGTTATCGAAGTCATCACTCAAAAATCAAAGGAATCTCTTGAAAAACCCACGATGAGTGAACCAAGTGATGAATTGGAATAATTTTGACAATTTTATGAGTCGTAAAATCCTATAAATCTTGATATGAGATGGGTAGTGTAGCCTTCAATCGAGACAAGCCATACAACAGTCTTCCAGCATTGCCACCCGCAGTTGATCTGGAAACACCCGCACTGTTTAGAGCCACCATTCGGGCCAACAAACTTTTGGCCGAGTTGAAAGGCTTCTGTCAAAC
>JALOLW010000561.1 GCA_025455795.1 Spirosomataceae bacterium | reverse complement strand
TTACCACTTCTTTAAAGCGTGAATATGCTACCGAAAACGGCACAGAACTTAATGCTATTTTGCCCAAAATGAGTCCACTAAATCCACAATATTTGACAAAAAAACAAAGTGTTTTTCAAAAAATTAGTGCTTTTGTTGAGAAATTTAAGGGTGTTGGTGGGCAATTATAAATAAAGACGCTGTTTTTAGAATAGCAACCCATGAAAGAAATCAAAGCCCTCATACAGAAGGAGATAACACTCGAATGGCGACAGCGATACGCCCTCAATGGCATGTTACTATATATCGTGAGTACGGTTTTTGTGTGTTATTTGAGTTTTTTGAACAAAACTTCTCAACTCAATCCACTCACTTGGAACACGCTGTTTTGGATTATCTTGCTTTTTACGGCGGTGAGTGCTATTTCTAAGAGTTTTACCCAAGAACGCGCGGGTCGGCTGCTTTACTACTACACGCTGGCAAGTCCGCAGGGGGTGATTTTGTCTAAAATCCTTTACAACTCGGTGTTGATGTTGGTGCTGTCGTTGTTGGGGTTTGGGTTTTATGCTTTTGTGATGGGCAATCCCGTGGGTGATATGACGCTCTATTTGACGGCTATCGCGCTGGCGAGTGTGGGTTTTGCGTCGTCGCTTACGATGGTGGCGGGCATCGCGTCCAAAGCCGAAAACAACGGTGCATTGATGGCGATTTTGAGTTTTCCTGTGATTATCCCGATGCTCTTGATGGTGATAAAACTCGCCAAAAACGCCCTCGACGGCCTCGACAGGGGCAGCAGTACCGACGAAGTGCTGGTTTTATTGGCTTTGGATGCAATTGTTATCAGTTTGTCACTAATTTTGTTTCCTTATTTGTGGCGAAGTTAAAGCCAAAAGTTGCAAATCATGGCATTTAGGAAACTTAGGGAAATAGGCGATGTACTTACAAAGTATGACTTGCGGTTTAGATTGCAAGACTTTGTGGAGGCGGTATTGCCTTATTCTGTCGGTGATACCTTCAAGCAAGATTTGGCTTTTGTGCAAGAAAATTTCCCTTACAAAGCCTCCGAAGCAGCCATTTGCGAGATGATTATTTTCCCAATTTTGAAGGAAGTATGGCGAGTTTATCGTCAAAACCTCATGCTGTGGAGCCATCGTTCGATTCAATTTGACAAAGAACTCAAAGGTATTCCTGATTATATCATTGCCAAACAGTCAGAGCGCGGCCCCGTCGTGTTTGAAATGCCACTGTTGGCTGTGGTTGAGGCCAAACAAGACGATTTTGTGGAAGGCTGGGCGCAATGTGCTTTGGAGATGTACACCATTCAGCAAATCAATGGCCGACAGGATTTGAAAGTATATGGGATTGTGTCCAACGGCGACAATTGGGAGTTTGGGTATTTGGAAACAAAAACATTTTATCAACATACCAATTCATTCTCTTTAAGTAATTTAGAACAACTTTTTGCCGCACTTGACTTTGTGATGAGATCGTGCGTACTAACTTCTCAGAATTATGAAAAATAACTGGTGGAAAATATTGGCCGTGGTGCTGCTGGTTTATACCATTTACTTTGGTCTCATGGGCGAAGTACCCCGCAGGGCAATTCTCAACGAAAGCATCCGCAATGTGTATTTTCACGTTCCGATGTGGTTTGCGATGATTGGACTACTGACAGTCTCACTTTGGAACGCCATCAAATACCTGCGTACCAACGAGTTGCAGTATGATTTGCGCTCGGTGGAGTTTACCAACGTGTCTATTTTGTTGGGCCTGCTCGGGTGCAGCACGGGCGCGTTGTGGGCGCGCGTGACTTGGGGCGATTGGTGGCCCAACGATCCCAAACTCAACAGCGTGGCTATCAGTATGTTGATGTATTTTGCGTATTTGGTGCTGCGGGGGTCGTTTGAAGACCAGCAAAAACGGGCGCGGATTTCGGCAGTGTATAATATTTTGGCCTTTGCGGTGTTTATTCCGTTGATTTTTATTTTGCCTCGCCTCACCGACTCATTGCACCCTGGCAACGGCGGCAACCCTGCGTTTAGTCAGTATGACATGAACAATCAGATGCGGCGAATTTTCTATCCTGCGGTCATCGGTTGGGTCAGATGCGGCGAATTTTCTATCCTGCGGTCATCGGTTGGGGGTTGTTGGGGGCGTGGATAGCCACGCTGCGCGTCAGGATTCGGGCAGTGGAGGAGCAAGTGAATGAACAATAGCATGAAAAACTACTGGTTTATATTGCTGATTCTGCCGTTGCTGTCACAGGCGCAATCGGTGGGCTATGACAAATTGGTGCTGAAATTCACGCCAAGTAGCCTTTTGACACCCGCGAGTCCTGCGTGGCAATTTGGAGTGGAGTATCGGCCCCACAAGCATTTTGGCATTAATACCGACTTGGCAACCAACCTGAGCGGCTTGCGGTATTTGAGTTTTTGCGGGGATTGTTCGGGGCAGAAATACTATCACACCAACTTCAAATGGCGCGAGGAGTTTCGATGGTACATGCCCCAACGAGGCATTGCAGAGTGGTTTTTTGCCCAAGAAATATTTGTAACGACCGACAATTTTAGACTTCGTAACGGCTACGCCAAAAGTGATACTCTTTTGTATAATTTCAGTAAAGCCAACCATAACGTGATGGGTATCGGTACCGCCTCCAAATTTGGGGTGATTTATAAGTTGAATTCTCAGGTTCGTTTGGAAATATATGC
>JALOLW010000162.1 GCA_025455795.1 Spirosomataceae bacterium | reverse complement strand
AACTGATTGTTCGTTGTCTTTTAGTCTTTAAAAAACTTTTGGTAGTTACGTTCTTGACCTTCCAAAATACGGCCAACCCAGAATGAAACGGCCAACAAAGTAACAAAAAATGCGATAGCCAACATGGTGATGTATTTGTTTAGTTTGAAAATTCGTTTTTACAGCCACAAAAGTAATCGAAAACCAACGGCCTACGAAAAATTAAGCGGCTTTTTTCTACGCTTTTACCAATTCGACGATGGTAATCTCGGGCAAAATTCCTACGCGCCCTGGATAGCCCAAATACCCAAAACCCCGATTGACGTATAAAAACTGCTCACCTTGCTGGTATAGCCCCGCCCATTGTTTGTAGCGATATTGTGCTGGACTCCATTTAAAATCTCCCAATTCGACCCCAAACTGCATCCCGTGCGTATGCCCCGCAAAGGCTACGTCAATGTCACTTTTTGCCGTGACTTGGGCGTTCCAATGGCTCGGGTCGTGCGAGAGGAGGAGTTTAACAGGAAAATCGTCGGTATTTCTGAGGGCTTTGTTGAAATCTCCGTATTGGGCAAAACCCACCCCCCAATTCTGAATCCCAATCAAACCAATCGCCTCATTATCCACTTTGATAGCGCGATGTTGGTCAAGCAACAAATCCCAACCGATGAGCCGATGGGCTTCTATCAAGTCTTTGAGATTCTGGCGTTTGGCCTCTGCCGACGGCCACTGATAGTAGTCGCCATAGTCGTGGTTGCCCAAGACCGAAAACTTACCGAGCGGGGCTTTGATTTTACTAAAAATATCCACGTAGTTTTTCACTTCGTCGGCGGTATTATTGACCAAATCACCCGTAAAAAGAAACAAGTCGGGCTTCTCAGCCATGAGCATTTCTACCCCGCCTTTGACGGCAGTTTTGTTGAAAAAACTCCCCGAGTGAATGTCTGACAACTGCGCGATTCGAAGGCCGTCAAAGGCTTTGGGGAGGTTTTTGAGGGGGATTTGCACACGCCGAATCCGATAGTCATGCGCCCCTGAAATAATCCCGTACGCAAACCCCGCCACCGTAGTACCACCCACCGCCAAAGCCGTTTTCATCAAAAATTCGGAGCGCGGAATAGCCGCATCGGTTACAGCAGATGGTTCGGGACTGGGAGAAGGCTGGTAGAAAAAACTCGCTACCCAACGAAAAAACCGCACAAAGTCGTCTATCAACACAAACGGCAACATGAAGAGTTTGGCAAAGTAAGGAATCAGCATGGCCGTCCAAACAAACTGCCGTGTCGCGCGCGAGATGGCATCGGGCGCGATGAGAAACTGAGTCACAATCCACACCCCCAAACTCACAACAGGTACAGCCCAATAAATCCCATACACCAAGCGGCGGGTATCGGGACTGCTACCGCGCGTAAAAACTTTGACCGCCTGAAAAACGTACAAGTCGAGCAGCAAAAAAATCCCTGCCGTGACCAAAATAACAAAAAAACGACTCATCTGTTGGAAAGATTTGAGGATGTAAAAAGAATAATGTGCTTCATCTAAATTGCCCCTGATTTATGAATTGCCCCCTGATTTATGAATTGCCCCCTGATTTATCAGGGGGAATAAAAGAAAAATACAAACACAAGAAATGGGTTTTAACCCAAATGTATTTGGCTAAAACCTTGCTGTTTTATTGAAATTATGATTCCCCCCGATAAATCGAGGGGCAATTAATGAACTTTGCTCTGGGTCTATTTCTGTTTCTGCAAGCTTTGTCCTCACCCCTTTCTCCAATTGTTCAGTCTATGAGGATATAGACCTCGAAAATAAAGTCGGGACGAGCTAAAAAAAGCCAAATCGTAGCGATTTGGCTTTTTTTAGTTTTATTCGACAACTGGCTCTGGTTCAGCTTGTTCTTCTTCTTTTTCGGGCGTTCCGTTCATGTAGGCTTGGTACGCCGTCTCTTTTTCGTAGGGCCGTTTGCCAATGAGTCGTTCTAAGTCGCTCTGGAACAAAATTTCTTTTTCCAGCAGTTCTTTGGCGATGAGTTCGAGGTGAGCGCGGTGTTGCACCAACAAACTTTTGGTGTGTTGGTAGGCTTCATCCACTATTTTGCGGATTTCCTCGTCAATCATTCGTGCGGTTTCTTCCGAATAAGGCTTGTTGAAAGAATATTCCGACTGTTTCGAGTCATAGTATGAGATATTACCAATCTTGTCGTTGAGGCCATAGACTGTCACCATACTCAGGGCGAGTTTTGTCACTCGCTCCAAATCACTCAATGCACCCGTGGAAACTTTCCCAAAAATCACATCTTCGGCAGCGCGTCCGCCGAGTGTCATGCACATTTCGTCCATGAGTTGCTCTCTACGGTAGAGATACTGCTCCCGGGGCAAATACTGAGCATACCCCAATGCCGCTACCCCACGCGGTACGATGGTCACTTTGACCAACGGGTCGGCGTGTTCCAAAAACCAACCTGCTACGGCGTGACCCGCTTCGTGATAGGCTACGATTTGTTTTTCTTCGGGCGAAATAAGTTTGTTTTTCTTTTCCAAACCACCAATCACCCTATCCATCGCGTCTTGAAAATCCTGCATCGTGACTTCTTCGCGGTCGCGGCGGGCGGCGATGAGCGCGGCTTCGTTGCAAACGTTGGCGATTTCAGCTCCCGCAAAACCCGGGGTTTGGGCGGCCAATTTTTTGGGGTCCACATCCACCGACAATTTGAGCGGCTTGATATGCACCTTAAAAATCGCTTCGCGACCTACGATGTCGGGTTTATCTACCGAAATTTGACGGTCAAAACGACCGGGACGAAGCAGCGCCGAATCCAAAATATCGGGACGGTTGGTGGCGGCCATGATGATGATACCAGAGTCGGTAGCAAAGCCGTCCATTTCCACCAAAAGCGAGTTGAGGGTATTTTCACGCTCGTCGTTGGCCCCCGGCATGGCACCACGTCCACGCGAGCGACCCACGGCGTCTATCTCGTCAATAAAAATGATACAGGGTGCTTTTTCTTTGGCTTGTTTGAACAAATCGCGCACGCGAGCTGCGCCTACGCCCACAAACATTTCTACAAAATCAGAACCTGAGAGCGAGAAAAATGGCACGCCTGCCTCACCTGCTACGGCCTTGGCAATGAGCGTCTTACCCGTCCCTGGAGGGCCTACGAGCAGCGCACCTTTGGGAATTTTGGCGCCCAGTTTGGTAAATTTCGTAGGGTTTTTGAGATAATCTACAATCTCTTTGATTTCTTCTTTGGCTTCTTCCAAACCTGCCACGTCGCTAAAAGTGATTTTAACTTTATTTTCGGCGTCGAAGAGCGTAGCACGCGAGCGTCCAATGTTGAAAATCTGACCTCCAGGGCCACCGCCGCCTGCCATGCGTCCGAGCAAAAAGTACATACCGAGAATCATCACAATCAAGAATCCCCACGTACTTACGAAATTTTGCCATTCACCACGGGTTTCTACCTTGTAATCAATGGATTCACTGTCGGGTTTGAGTGACTCAAAGAAGTCCAAAAACTTCTCGTCTGACGTGATTTGAAACTGATAATGAGGCCCATTGTTGCCCAAATAGTTTTTATCGGTAAACTTCCCACGATAATTGGGCGATTCGAGTGCTTCTTTGGTAAGTGTCACCTCTACGATTTCTTTGTTGACAATAATAATGCTCTGCACTTCATGCGCGCGCACCATCTTTTCAAACGCTTTGGGGGTAATCGTGACGACGGAAGTGCCTTTGCTAAAAAACGTAACGGCCAAAATTCCAAGAACCAATGCCGCTATAATCCACCCCTGGTAACCCGTTCGACGCGGATTACGGTTGTTAGGACTGAGCGGGTTGCCATTATTTTCTGACATGTTGTTGCTAATTAAAAAATGAAAGGTATTGATTTAACGTGATTTATGGCGTGAATGTTCAATTTAAGCCAATGCTTCTTCGATTTCGGTGATGACGGCATCGCCCCAGAGTTGTTCTAAACCATAATGCTCACGACGGTCTTTTTTGAATACGTGCGCGATGACATCAATGTAGTCCAATAGAATCCACTCTTTGGCCAAGCGGCCTTCTCTTTGCCAAGGAAGCTCATTCGTAATTTTTTGTACTTCGACTTCAACCGAATCGGCCAATGCCTCAATTTGGGTATCAGAGTTACCCGTACAAATCACAAAAAAATCGGTGAAGGCATTTTTTACGTCGCGTAAATCCATCACAACGATGTCCACGCCCTTTTTTTCTTGCATTCCTTTGACGACCAATTGGCAGAGCTGTTCAGAAGATATAGTGTTTGATTTGCGTTGTTTCATGCGTTATTTTTATAATTGCGTCTAAAATTACAAAACTTTGTACAAAATTCAGCCCAAAACGCTTTTTGTTGGTAAAAAAATCATTTATCTGCCATCTTGTCAGTCCACAAACGACGAGGCGGCAGAATTGTTGCGCTGCGGCCAAGCCCACGAAGGGGCAGTTGTCATTACTGACTACCAAACCGCAGGGCGCGGACAGCGCGGCAATACGTGGCTCGCCCAAGCGGGAGAAAACCTTACCCTTTCGCTTGTTTTGAAGCCCCGTTTTTTGTTGGCGCAAGCGCAGTTTTCGCTCAACATCGCCGTTTCACTCGGGGTGCATGATTTTTTGGAAACCTACCTGGGCGATGAGGTCAGTATCAAATGGCCCAACGATATTTACGCAAAAAACCGAAAACTCGGTGGCATTTTGATAGAAAATACGCTTCAAAACAACCGCCTCGAAAGCGCAGTCGTAGGGATGGGGCTGAATATCAACCAACTTACCTTTGAAAATCCACAGGCGACATCGTTGAGATTGCTGACCCAACAGGAATATGATTTGGAAAAACTACTGCCCCAACTGCTCGAAGCCTTGGAAAAAAATTATCTTTTGCTGCGCAATGGACACCAAGCCACCCTCAAACAGCGTTATTTACAGCGTTTGTTTCGTTACCAAGAGCCGCATCGTTTCAAAAAAAATGAAGAAGAATTTGAAGGAATGATTGTGGGCGTAAGTCCTACGGGGCTGCTGGCCGTACAAATCGAAAATCGTTTGGAATACTTTGACTTTAAAGAAATTAGCTATGTCTTTTAACTTCATTACCCGTTATTGGTTATTGGTTATTCGTTATTCGTTAGGCTTACTGCAAACTATAAACGGTAAACTACAAACGGTAAACTGTAAACTAAAAACTGCCCACTGCCTACTGCTTGCTGCCTACTGCCTACTGCTTACCTCCTGCGGCTCTGATACTGCCGACTACGCCCCCAAACCCAAAGGCTATCCGCGCATGGACTTGCCCGCGCAGGTGTATCAGCCGATGACCGAATCGCACCCTTATACGTTTGAGTATTCCAAAGGGGCAGTACTGGTGCCCGATACTTTTGCCAAAGCCGAACCACACTGGATTTTTGTATCGTATCCCACGCTCGACGCGGCCATTCAGTTGACCTACAAACCCGTCCAAAACGACCCGAAACGCTTGCAGGGATTTATCAATGATGCTTACAAACTCGCTGGAAAACACCAGATTAAAGCATCGGGAATGCGTGAACAAGTACTCAAAACGAAGTCGGGAAAAACCGCAGTAGTGATTGACCTCAACGGCGACGTGCCGAGTTTTGTACAGTTTTATACCACCGATACTACTACGCACTACCTGCGCGGGGCTTTGTATTTCAACGTCGCCGAGAAGCAAGACTCTCTCCAACCCGCCATAGATTTCATCCGCAAAGACATCATCCACCTGCTCAATACGCTTCGATGGAAAAAAGAAAATCAGTAAAAATCAGATTTTCAGACGCTTATGTAACAGGCTTGAAGCCAACATTGTCTTGATTATCAATCTCTTGGATGATTTTTTGAAAGGTACTATCTACTTTAAAAAACGACCGACGCACCACGTCATAAAATTGGTCCAACACCACAAACTCTTGGTCGTGTTCGGTAAAAGTGAGCCTGTCCACAATCTCACTTTCGGTGTTATAGACGAGCATTTCTACCCGATAGTTCTGCCGTTTGTCGAGCCACTTATCTATTGTAATCACCTCACCACCATTGAGTTGGAGTTTGTACTCGTTTTCGCCACTGGTGCGCGTCCAATGGGCGCATTGCGCCTTGGTCTTTTCAGATAGTTTCTGAATAAGCTGTTTGAAATGCTCAGGAATCATCGTTTTAATTCGTTTTCAAAGTCAATCAATTGTACCTCAAACGCTTCGAGATGCTGTAAAATACGCGGCAGGTTGATTTTGCGTGAATGGTCGAGCAAGTATATTTTGAGGTTGTCCAAGTCTATCTGCAAATCGGTGAAGTAGTGATGAAAAAGCGACTGGTTCGTGAGTTTTTGGAAGTCAGCATTGCCTTTAAAACTCAGCAACAAGCTCCGTAAGTCTTTCATTCGCACGTAAGCGATTTCGAGTTTTTCTTGATTGAGGTAGTTCTGGGCATCTTGGATAATTTTGACGGAGCGATCCAAATCGGCGGTCATCAGCACCCGCTGTACCTGATGAATGGAAGCATCAAGCCTTGCACGGGTTTTTTGGGTTTCTTCTTTGATGGTAAGTATCTGAATATAAGCCAAAAACAACCCCGCCGTAGAAGCGATAGACCCGATGATGGATACGTAATTGACGAGGGTACGGTCGGCAGGTTTGAGTGCCCACAGCACCCACGCCAAAGTTGTAAATGAAATCAGTAAAATGATGTACGTAAAGAAGCGATACCAATTCATGCAGTCTAAGTAATCAAAGCGTTGGGGGTTATTTTCCGTATCCTGCTACTTTTTCGTCAAAACGCTCCAACAGGCGAAGTGAGTTTTTGCCAGGCTTTCCGTCGCCTATTTTCTGGCGACCAATCTGAACAATGGGCATCACCCATTTGGTACTGCTGGTAGTAAAGGCTTCGGTGGCTTCGGCCAACTCTTGTACGTGCAGCGGGCGAATTTCGACGGCAAACGCCTCCTCTGCAAGCTCAAGCACCACCCGCCGCGTGATGCCGTGCAGAATGTTGGCATTGGGCGTGACGAGGGTATTGCCTTTGAAAATGAAGAAATTGCTGCGCGTGAGTTCGCTCACGAGACCGTCTTTGTGGTACATCAAATCTGCCGCGCCCTGCGCTTGCATCTCGTGGGCGAGGCGTATCATATGGAGGTAGTTGGTGGTTTTGATTTCGGGCATATCGCGCACAAACTCAAACGGCATCACTTTGATACCCCTCGTGCGGCCTTCGGGATTGTCTTTGGGGAGGTTTTCGGCCTTGATGATAAGATTGGGCTGAATCATGCTCACGCTGTCGGGAGAGTAGCCGCCCGTAAGAATGAAGCGATAAGCAATATCCGGCTGCTGCACGCGCTGGTACAGTTCGGCCAAAATCGCTTCGGCGTCGGTTTTGGAAATCGCCACGGGCAAGCGCATCATAGCGGCAGATTTGGTAAATCGCTGCCAATAACTGTCAAACTCAAACGGAACACCGTTGTAAGTACGAAAGTAATCGAACATCCCGTAGCCACGCAACAGGCTGAGGTCATTGAGTTGGAGCGAGCCTTGTTCGGTAGGAATTATATCACCGTTGAGGTAACAATACATCATTTTTTTGTAGTTTTGAACGCGACAAAAATAATACTCCTAAACTATAATTGTGTATGAAAACCCAATACAATCAGAAATCCCTGCGAAATTCTCGTAAAGTACTGCTCTTTTTTGCCTTACTGTGGGCGTTTGGTCTCCAAGCCCAAGAAGACGCACTCAAAAAACTGCAAGCCATTGCCATCATTGACCAAAAAATTATGATGCCCATGCGCGACGGCGTGCGGCTCTGCACCGATATTTTTCGCCCCAAAACCGACAAACCCGTTCCGATTATTTTTTCCAAAACGCCCTACAATTTCAACACTTGGGGCAACGGTGAGATGAACGCCCGCGCTTATCAGTCGGCCCTCGATGCCGTGAGTCGTGGCTATGCTTACGTGGTGCAGAATGAGCGTGGCAGGTATTTTTCGGAAGGCGACTGGGACATTCTCGGTACGCCCACCACCGACGGCTACGATGCGTTTGAGTGGATGTCAAAACAACCGTGGAGCAACGGCAAAATTGGCGTAATTGGCTGCTCTTCTACCGCCGAATGGCAAATGGCCGTGGCCTCGCTCAATCACCCCGCGTTGGCGGCGATGGTGGCGCAGGGCTTCGGCGCGGGTGTGGGCAAAGTGGGCGAGTTTTGGGAACAAGGCAACTGGTACCGTGGTGGCGCGCAGCAAATGCTCTTTACGACTTGGTTGTACGGCGTTCAAAACGACCAAATTCGCCCCGAATTTCCCAAAAATGCTACCCAAGCACAGCTTATTCGGGCGTCGCGGGCGTTTGATTTAGCCCCCGAAAAC